>JBDTUW010000050.1:0-12246 GCA_040007555.1 Acidobacteriota bacterium
TGCAGAACGCCTGGAGAGTTTTGTGTTTGCCGGCGGGTGCAACGGTACGCATGAGGAGCCAGACCTCCTGGCCTGGTGTCAGCTTGGTGGGCTCAGTGATCTCCGGATTCCAACGTTCAAGGTCGGGGAGCTTCAAGGCATACTTGGTAGCCAGAGCATCGAGCGATTTCTCATTGACGACGCGCATCATCTCGCCAGCCTGCATGCGTCGCCGATCCTCAAACGCCTGTTCCACGCCAGTGTCGGCAGTGTTGAAGGAGTTTTCGAGGCTTGTCGCATCTGCTGGATTCTGGGTAAATGATGAATAGTTGAGTTGAAAGAAGTACTGGAAGAGGTCGGGCGCGGAGATCGAAGGCAGCTTGCCTGCTTCGCCAAAGAACTCACGAAAGCTATCGAGCGTGGTGATGTCTTCACCAACACTGCAACCGCGAATCTCAATCTGAGTGCTGCTGCCGATCTTGCCCTTCACGGACCGCAGTTTCTTGAGAAACGAACCACCGCCCTCCTTCGCTTCGCCGAGTGAGGTGGTGATATCACTGTGGAGTTTAGGTCCGCTCGAGTTCGGATCGAGGTAGGTATCAGCGAGCGTCGATGCGCCGCTGGCATCGACGTCGTCAAAGTTCAGACCGGCGGCATCAAATGCGGCGCCAAGAGCCGCGGCGAACTCACCAAAGGCCTTCTCGACATCGGGCTGTTGTGCCGCCGCAACTGAATGAACCGAGGCCGGCTGGAACGTGCTGATTCGCGCACTGATAAACTGGTCAAGTATGCCGCGATTCTTGAACGAAGGGACGCCCCCGGTGTCGAGCTTCACCTTTCCGAGATAGAAACGGTCCGCCATTGCGCGCATGACGATTCCAGTTGGTGAGTCGGTCGCGGGGGTGTCCTTGTCAGCGCCGAGCCGCGTCAGGATTGGCAGCATCGTTTTCGTATCCTTGCGTAAATCGCGGATGATGCGCTGGAAAAAAGTCTCATTGACCAGGGTTGGGTATTTGGCGTCGGTGAAATGTTTGCGGAATCGCGTTTCACTCGTGAACTCAGAGCCCTGGCGAGTGAACCAGTCTTTCATGTCATAGCCTTCGGTTGGCTGGGACGTCATGCCGTGGATGTTGCCGAGTTCAAGACCCGTCGAGTTTCCGTGCGAGACGATGCGGAACTTATCGATCGTCCCCCTCGACCTGTCCAGATCGTCGAGTACTTCCTTTACCGTTCCGACTCGTTTGACGTTCGGGAATCCCCACTCCGTGAAGTATCGCGCGCCGGCATCAAGATAGTTCTGCGCTCCCTTTGTCGAGACATAGGTGCCGAACTCAGCGCGCTGCAGACTTGGCCGCTGAGAATGTTGCTGTTGGATCGTATGCGCCAGTTCGTGCGCGAGCAGGTGCTCGCCCCGTTCGCTGTGCGGCGCGTATTCATTACTGCCAAACGCAATCTGTGATCCAACTGTGTATGCGTGCGCATTCAGTGCGGCTGCACTGCGTGTCGCTGAATCGCCGGTGTGTATCCGCACCTTGCCGAAGTCGAAACGGAAGCGGGATTCCATCGAATGTCGCGTCGTTGGTTCAAGTGGTTCTCCCGCACCTCTTAAGACGGCGTGTACCTCTTCCGGTAGCTGCGTTATTTGGGAATCGCCGGATGCCTTGAGCATCAATCCTCCCAATTCGTCGTCCAGCGGATGGTCGACCGGCGCATCCGCTTCTTCATCGAACCCACGGTCGAGGTCTCGTTCGGCTATGTTGTCACTAGTATCACGAGTTGGAATCTCAGCAGTTGCGCTGCTGTCGACTGCAACGCGCGAAAAGTTGAAGCCGGGCGTGTTCCCTCGCGTAACGGTGTCGGCTGCACGATCAGCTTCCTTTTCGAAGCGATCACCACGGGCAGACGGATCGCGCCTCGACTTTTGCGAAGTGTCGCTCTGCACATTGAGGTCGGTGTTCTGGGCGGCCAGGTCTTTCACCGGGACCTCCCATCGAGCGCCTGCCCATTGAGTGCCCGCCCATTGAGTGCCCGCATAATCGCACTCCCGACTTGTACGCCAACCTCTTGCACAGGCGCGTCCTTCGGCAACGTGACCGAGCCGGCATCGAGCCGATCGATCTGTGCCTCGCGTCGCCCGTCCCCCTGCTTCTCGGAATCCCGCAGAGCTGCGGTCAGAACGCGCTGCAGCTCATCGGCGATCCGGTATCGGTCCCGAGGGTCAAAACCCTCGAGCACGAGTTCTTCAATGCTCAGCTCGATATTCATTCGACGAGCCAGTCTGAGGTCTCAGCCTCGGTCAGCGGCTTTTCCAATTTGGCGTACTCACTGCGCGCGGCTCGCAGGATGTGCGACATGTTGACTGCCTCATCCTCATCAGCCGCGAGAAAGGCTGCGTTGAGAGCGATATTGCGGATGTTGCCGCCAGGCACACTCAAGCGAGACAGCCGCCCGGGGTTGAGGTCTTGTCTTGGGGTTGATTCCGGAAAGACACGGCTCCAGATTTCCGCGCGCATGGCGGCATCCGGAAAAGGGAAGTCCACAATGAAGCGCAGCCTCCGAAGAAAGGCCGTGTCAAGCGCGCTCCGCTGATTGGTTGTCAGAATCGCCAGTCCGCGATACGCCTCCATCTGCTGCAGCAAATAGCTAATCTCGATGTTCGCGTAGCGGTCGTGACTGTCCTTGACCTCGCTGCGTTTGCCAAAGAGGGCGTCGGCCTCGTCGAAGAGCAGAATCGCGCCGCCGTGTTCCGCTGCCTCAAAGACCCGCCGCAGATTCTTTTCAGTCTCACCAACATATTTACTCACCACCTGGCTGAGATCGATTCTGAAGAGGTCCAGCTTGAGTTCGGTGGCGAGCACCTCAGCAGCCATGGTCTTCCCAGTTCCACTTGGGCCCGCAAACAGCGCGCTCATACCAAGTCCCCGGGTTCCAGGGGGACCGAAGCCCCAGTGCTCGTAAACCTTGAGGCGCTGCCGCATGTGGGCATTGATTTGTCTCAATGTCGCAGCCTGGGCCACGGGCAGGATGAGATCGCTCCAGGTTGCGCTAGGTTCTATGCGGTGAGCCAGTTCGTCGATCGCGACACGCGCCTGAACCCGACACGCGTCCCACAGACTCTCCGGCTCGGTATCGACCACGGAACTGATGGCCGCGTCGATGTCGACGGGCGCGAGGTCGAATTGCGCCGACAGCGCTTCGACACTGCCATTCAGCTCCACCGCCCGTGCGCCGAGCCTTTGCACCCACCAGTCGCGCCTTTCTCCTGACTGGATTTCGGGTAGATCGATTCTGACGATTTGCTTTCTTGAACCGGCGGCTCGCGAACGAAGGTCGTGACTGCTGAGGATGACGTCGGTCAGGAGCGTCTCGGCCAGCGACCACGCGGGCCCCTGGGTGGCGGGGTCGCATTCGATCTGCAGGACACATGGCGTAAGCTTTGCTTCGCGCTCCCAAAGACGCGCGAGGACATCTCGTTCACCGGGGTCGTTCCTTGTGTCGGTGATATCGATCGAGTAGAGACGTGCACCCAGGCTCGCGCACGCAGCGGCGGCGACATCACGCCGCGAGCGCTCATCCGCGCCCGTCAGCATGACGACCTTCGCGCGAGGCTCGAG
Organism: Acidobacteriota bacterium; assembly: GCA_040007555.1. Taxonomy (GTDB): domain Bacteria; phylum Acidobacteriota; class Blastocatellia; order RBC074; family RBC074; genus JANNRD01. The sequence continues at coordinate 3,594 of JBDTUW010000050.1, forward strand.
AAGTCGCGACGTCAGACGCGCTGCGATCGCTTCATGCGATGGCAGCAGCGCGGCCGGCGCATCGCATTCACGAAGCACAGCTCGCAGCGAATCGTCCTGATACTCGATTCCGGTGAGGTGATGCAGCACCCGCTCACTAATACGGAGACCCGCCTCAATGAGGGTTGATCCGGACAGGGTCGATCCGGACCGTGCCAAATCCATCTCGAGGAGGAACCAGCGGCGTAGGGGCGAGATGGGCAGTATCGCCGTCCAGTGCGCTCCCTGAAGGACGGAAAATGCCAGCTGGAAATTGACCAACGATCGACCTTTGTCGCCACCGAGACGTGCGCAGAGACCTGCGATCCGCGAATCGAGCTCGACACCGGCGCACAATAACAGCAGATCGCGCTCGAAATCGGAGAGTCCGAAGACCGCACATAACGGGTCGATGGCACACAACGTCCCGGCAGCAATCGGGCCTGTCGCTTCGGTCGGCTCAATGCCAATCGCCATCTCGAGGCGAGTGCGAATACGATCCAGGTGAGCCGTCAGGGCAACCTGGTTCCGTTCCAGCCAGTCGAGTTGTGTCACACCTTCGCTCATTGATTCAATTCACGCTGTGATCGTTATCCGCGGCGCATCAAACTGACCGGAGGCGAGCTGCAACAGGCTTTCCGCGCCATCCACCTGGACAAATGCGAGGTAGACGCCGGGCTCGACCGAGCGGAACGGAAAAGCAATCGACGCCACCTCCACCGCAGGGGATCCGGTCGGGATTCCATTGTCTGCAGGGGCAGGGAAGCTGTAGGCCCGGGCGCCGCCAGCCGAGGCATTGTGCCGATAGAGAAAGAGCTTCACTCGTTGGGCCTTCTCTACGCGCGGCGCGAAACCAATATTGATCTCTCTAACAGCGAACGATGCCGTCGCGGGCACGGTAATAGCGGGATGGAGCACGAATGGAATGACATTTGATTCGAAGCCGCGATGAGGTGTTCCCGGAGCTGGCTCCCCCAGCAGGAGATCGTGAATTACCTGTGTCGCCTGTACACCAGCGCGCAATCCTGCGACCGTCGTCAGGTCGACCGAGATCTGCGAATCCGTTAGTGCCGCAAGTGCCGGTATCGACGTGGTTGAGCCGATCCGGACACTCGTTACATCGCCGCGAAGTCCGCTTCCGTTGATGAGAATCGTCGAGGCGGCGGTAATGCGCGTCTCGGCTGGAGGAACTGCCTTGGAAACAATCTCGTTGATCGTCGGATTTGACAGCGGCAGGACCGTCAGCATCGGTTTCAACACGGGCAGGGTCGCGCGAGTCGACTTCTGGCTCTCAATCAGCACAACCGAGGCCTGGTAACCGGCTGTCAGCCGAAAGTGGTTTGCCTGAAACGCCGACCACAGTTTCGACAGCTCTTCAATGCTCAGGACTTCGGGTGAAATCTTTACCAGCTCGATCTGGTTCGCGAGATCGGCCGCTGCCAGTGCCTGGAACGCGGATGGCAGGATGGCGCCGCTTACTTGCTGCGCTGGCAGAGCTGAGAGTGAGGTACGTATCGCCTGACGAGTGAGAACGGGAGTTTCGTGCAGCAGCTGCATCGCGTATCCCATGAGAATTTCCGCCTGATACTCTTCGCGCCCGTAAGCCATCAGCAGGTAATGCAGATCCATCGCGAGTGGCGGGTTCGTCGTTCTATCGCCATTTCCATTCCGCGATGGCAGCCCAGCATTCCGCCACCCCTGATTTGGGGTCATATGGTAGAGGTACAGATTCAAGCCGGGCTCCTCGGGCTGTCCCGAGAGAACCGCGTCTGGTGGTTTGGCAGTCACTTTTATTGGGTTGCCCGCAACCGATGCGAGGTCGTTGGTGATCACGCCGTTATTGAGGAGGTCTTTGAGAACGGCGGTGACGGCGGCAATGGCAAGCGCGCTGCTCAGGATGCCCCTCCCTTCGCTCGCCGTGACAGATATTCATCGAGCGTCATGACAGCTGGTCTTGCGGTCGTTCGGGTGTCCGTTCGGCCCGCTTTGACTGCTGTCGATTGAAGCACCGCGCGTACCTCGATGCGACCAATCGTCACTCGTACGGTTGATGTTGGTTGATGGCCGTCGACATCTATGCGGCGCTGGTGAGCCTCTGAGTGAGGGCGCGGCGTCACCGGTTGTTGCGCCGGATTGGTCGGTTGCAGGGGAGTCACGTCTGCGAGAACGTCATCTCTCTCTTTCCTTCGAGAAGCAGTGGCGGAACTGGGAGGGTGTCGCGCAAGATCCATGAGGCGAGTTCTTTCCACTTCAGGTTCGCGAAGTGATCGTTTTGTAGCGCGAATGGTCGGGTCCGTCGTGAGTGTGTCGGGCATGTCGCTTTCTGTTAGCTGCCCGTCTGGGGAGAATCTGCCAGGTGTTTCGTCTTTCGTGGGCGATGCATTTCGATGCGTTGTAGATGCCGCTTGTTGAAGGTCCATGGTAGTTGGTCGTTGGACTTCCGGATGAACGAGCGCTGATGCCGGCGCGGGAGTGGGCTCAAGGCGCGACGGTTCAAAACGGGTGCGGAGACGTGGCTGTATGCCCTCCTCGGGCTTCAGTGTCCTTAACACAAGATTGGTGAGCAGATCGTTCATAACTCTTTAGAAAATCCAGGCGCGCGCATCCGGTCGTGAAGGGCGGACTGCAGTGCGCCCTGAGCGCTGGTCTGGTTCATTCTGGCCGGTTGATCCTATTAAATGCTGCCATCCATCCAGCCCTCCCTCACTGCTGTCCCTCTTGTCGCTGGCTTCCCTTGTCGTTGCCGCAGTTTCTGCAAGCTACCGCAAATCGATCACCGTCTTCATCCCTCAAGCATTTCGACATATGCCTGCCTTCGCCTCGCATTCATCGACAGGATGTCGTTTTCACTCCACCCGTACCTGCTTGCCAGAAGGTGTATCTCGCGCAGCATGCGGCGCGCCCAGTCGTCAACCTCCCGCCACAGAAACGAAGCGATATCGAACGGTGCCTGCCGCGTCGTTCCACAACCTGGACAGTCGAAGCTCACTCTCGTATCTGTCCATCCGTGTTCGCGTGAGAGCCGGTCCAACACCCTTTCGGCCAGTGCAGCATTCGCGGAGCCCGACATCGCGCCCCGAAACTCGATGCACCTCTCAAACAGCATCGAGCGAGCAGCCGCCATGTCGCCGACGCCACAGATGGCGGCCAGGTCCTCGCTGTTCGGCGCGCGATATCGAACGCGGTGCCCATCGATCTGCATTGTCCGCGAATGATTCACGCTGTTCGCTTCTGTCCGCGAGTCCGCAAACGCGCCGCGCATGTTGTCGATCGAGAACTCGATCTCAGCCTGCTCTCCACACGCGACACAACGGACGACTGCGTCGAGCTTCTTCCCGAAGAGCTGTTCGCGAAGGTTAAGAAGCTCAGCGTCGCGATGCGGAATCGCCCACTTCGCGGTCTCAGTCTCCATCGCTTCCTCACAGGCCGCCGCCAACAAAGTTGCGCCCCGCAAGGGTGCCTGCTTGTCCAGACACTTCTCCCAAGCGTCAAGCAGGTTTCTCGCGTTAAGGATTCTCACGCCGCATCTCTCGCGAATCAGGGCTCAGTAAAGGAAGGTTCGCTGGGCTCGGCAACCGCCGTATCGCGCTCCCAGCCCTCGTTCTCGAGCTTGATGCTCTGAATCAGGACTGCGTTTGCATTGCCATCGAGATCGGCCTGAGGTTGAAACTCCGACGGCCAGGCGCGGAAAACCCTGTAGGCGATCGCGAGCTGACCCGCTTCGTTGTACATCTCGATGATGATGTCCTTGCGGAAGTCCTTGAGTGAGGTCTCCGCGCCAAGACCCGAGCCGAAGTTCCAGACCTTGTTCGCCCAGCGTTCGAACTCGGCGTCGTGTGTCACTCCACGTTCGAGAGTGATGGCCTCGAATTCAGTGCGACCGGGTGACTTCCGGCTCGTGCTTGGATCACCGCCCTCGCGATGCTTAACCACCTCAGTTGTGCGCTTGAGCGCACTCACTTTGCTGACTCCCGCGACGTAGCGGCCATCCCACTTCACCCTGAACTTGAAGTTCTTGTAAGGGTCGAAGCGTTGCGCATTGACGGTGAACTGTGCCATTCCGTTTTCTCCTTACGTCTGAATCTGGCCGGCCATCTGCTGCAGTTTGATGATGACGAATTCTGCTGGCTTGAGCGGTGCAAAGCCGACCACGACGTTGACGATCCCCAGATTGATATCGTTCTGAGTCGTACTCTCGCTGTCACACTTGACGAAGTAGGCCTCGCGCGGCGTCTTACCCTGGAACGCGCCCTGACGAAACAGGTTATTCATAAACGCTCCTACATTGAGTCTGATCTGCGCCCAGAGCGGTTCGTCGTTTGGCTCGAAGACTACCCATTTCAATCCGCGATAAAGGCTCTCCTCAATAAAGAGCGCGGTGCGGCGCACAGGCACGTATTTATATTCATCCGCTGCGGCATCGGCGCCGCGGAGGGTTCTCGCACCCCAAACCACGCGGCCAAAGACCGGGAATGTTCTGAGACAGTTGATCCCCATCGGGTTGAGGAGCCCGTTCTCGGCGTCGGTCATCTCGACCTGTAACCCGGCGACGCCATTGATCGAAGCGTCAATTCCAGCCGGCGCCTTCCACACGCCACGCTGTCCGTCCGTCCGCGCCATGACTCCCGCGATCGCGCCACACGGAACGAAGGTATCGATCTGCCCGCCAAGCTGTGGATCGGCCTGTTTGATGCGCGGAAAGTAGATCGCGGCATTGCGCGCCTGATTCCCGGTGAGATTCATTCCGGCGACACCAGATAGCGCGGCAGCCACCGTGGACCAGGCGGTTTTCGGGTCGATGACCGCGACTGCCCTTCGCGTCGCACAGTAGCTCAACGCTTCCTGAAAAACGTCGTCTGGCACATCTCCGCCGCGCGCATCAGGTGGAATGCAGAGGAGGTTGAAGAGATCAGCCTTCTCGAGCTGATACAGACCGGTTTTCGACCCCTGGCTGCCTTTGAAGGCGGTGGAATCCAGGTCTCCACTGTCGACAGATTCGTTTGTGGCGCCGGTCTTGGCGGGACTTGATTTGGCATCGGCCGTCCATACATCCGAGTCAGTCAAAGCACCTGTATGCGCACTCGGCGCCGAGTTCGAGGGCAGCGCCAGGGTCGCGGCTACGCGGACGAGGCTGGATTCGCCTTTGAGTACTCGATCAGCACGGCGTGCACTCTCCCTGGTCGTCAGGTTCAGAAAGCTCTCAATTAACCCGGTGGAACCGTCGCGTACCGTCAGATCAAAGATGTCGGCTGCAGCCACTCCAAGACGTTGCGCGACCGCAAGCAGGTTGGCGTCTGTCACAGGCTTCTTGTCGACGCGCGCGCGGAGTTGCATTCCCCACGCACCCTCCGAGGCTGCCTCAAGCGTCAGATTCGTTACCTCAACCAGCGCCTTGGCGAGCTTGCCGGTCACCGGCTTGTACAAGCGAACGATGATCGCCTGTCCGCCACCATTGAGAAAAAAGTCGCGGACGGCGTAGCTCAATGGGAAGTCACGATGCAGACTGCCAAAAACCCTCTCGAAATCGCCGTAACTTGTGATCGTCACCGGTGCATCGGTCGGGCCGCGTAGTGTCTTTCCCAGAAAAGCGGTAATGGACGTCGCGACACCGGTGATCGTGCGGACGCCGCTGGGTAGCTCCTCGATGTAAACGCCGGGATAAGAGACCGCAACTGGCATGACTTTTTCTCCTTAAGAATCGATTGGCCGAAAGACCTCGAGCGATGCTGAGAGCCGTGGGATGCGGGCTATGGGGGTCGATCCTGCCAGCCTGTGACTCCGATGAGAAACTCATTCAACTTTGTCATTGAGCCGAAGTAGGTGCGGTGGCGGGATGAGGTCTCGATGCAGCCTCTCCACAAAGCGCCTCCGGGTGTGGTGTCAGGTGCCTCTATCCAGAGTGTCAGGATGAAGGACCACCTCGGGCTCGAAGGCGGCGCGGAGTCGACGCTCAAGAGATTCGGGAATTCTTCTTCTGATGGCTTCTCGGGATCTGGCACGACGCAGAGGATGGCACCAGCTTCTCGCACGCGCGTCGCTTCACGAGGCAAGATTTGGCAGGTAAGTGGACGGGAAATGTCCGGTTAGTTTGCTCATTGATCGGAATGAAGCAAGCGAATGGGCTTCAAGGACAGCAGGGACAGCAAGGACTGCCAAGGACCGCAGGCACCCTCGAAGTCACACAATCAATTCTTCGTGGTTGTCGTGCTTGCAGTCCTTGCGGTCGCCGCAGGCGCAGCAGTAGTTGCAGTCGTTGCAGTCAGCGAGCCCGTCGCGTTCCCGTACTACCCGTGGCGGCTATATCTCGCGCAACGGTCCGAACGCTACAGGCGAGTAGTTGTGCAAGCTCGGCGTGCGTTGGCGCTGCTCCCTGTGTGCGCGCCTCAGCCACCAGTCTCCGCAGTCGGTGCCGCCTCAGCGCGGTTGGCCCATGCTGCTTTCCGAGGGCTGCATCCTCGTGGCGGGCGTCGACAGTCAGCTCAACGACGATGCGGTCAGCAGGCACTAACGCTCTTCCAAGCGGTACATTTGCGCGCGTTAGTTCTACCTGAACACAATCAGACCTGGTGGCCTCCGCTGAGCCCGCATGCGACGGGCCCTTTGCGAACCGCAATGCGTCAAGAAAAAGCTGTGGATTGCCGCCCGTGTGCTCGTGCAGCAGGTCAACGTCGTGCGTTGAGCAGCGCGAACCAACAGCGTGCGCCAGACAAGCGCATTCTGGCACGCTTAGACCCTCGAGGTGGTAGTGCGACAAAACTGCCTGATCATCCAGACGATTAAGAACACGCCAAGCTCGTTCGTTGTGCCGAAGGGAACTCGAACGTCCACTAAGCATCAGGACCAGCGGTCGTTCAGCAATGGACGGTGCCAGATCGAGGATGGCATCCCAGACATCGCACGCCGCTTCGTGCGCGTCGTCGAGTAGAATAGTCAATGGCCGCTTGTCAGAAGCGAAGGCCGCGCCGCGAGTGAAACCGGCATTGGCGCCACGCAATACCGAGAAGCCACGCCACGAAGCGGATTCTGCGAACACTTCGAGCAGCCGCGTTTTTCCAACTCCGGCGGCGCCATCCAGCAGAACCAACGCACCGTGACCGGCGAGCGCTGCATTGGCCATCTGCGCAAGCAACGAACGCTCACGCTGTCGCCCGACAAAGAGCGGTTGCTGCGTGGTTGCCTGCCGCGCCTCCCACTCACTCTGGATCAGGTTACGGAGGTCCTGCGTCGGAGTCGATGGCTCAACGCCAAGCTCATCCTGGAGCAGGTTCGAGAGAAATCCATACTGGTCGAGCGCTCGTGGAAAACGACCGAGGTGAGCGTAAAGACGCATCGCAGCACAATGCGCCTGTTCGGCCAGAGGCTCGACGTCGATCCAGCGATGAGCAAGATCGAGCGCCGCGACCGGCTCGTCCTTCGCCATCAGATCGTGGCACTCTCGCTCGAGCAGGATAATCCCGCGCTCGCGCAGCCGCGCCCGCTCGGGCAGCAACCAGGCGGCGTCAAGGTCCTCCAGCAGATCCCCCGCATAGAGTGCGATCGCCTGACCCGCACTTGATGCCGCGTTGAACTCCCAGACATCAACCCGCAGTCCCTCGTCGATCAGTGAAAGGTAGTCACCTTCCCCCGCGATCCAGTCTGAACCGAGAACGTGTCTCAGACGGTAGACGACATCACAGAGGTGTCTCCGTGCGCGCGCAGGCTCGGTCTCTGGAAAGAGTATCTCGCCAAGCGTCTCGCGGTGGTGGATGCGCCGAGGGTGCAGCAAAAGGTAGGCAAGGAGTTCGCGCGGCTTGCCCGCAGGCACATTCACCTGATGGCCGTCACGGTCAACGCGAAGTCTACCCAACAGACGTATGGAGAGCGGCATCGCTGCTCCTTTGCAGCCGGCGGACGAAAGATCAGCAAAGGCGGCGGCCGCCGCCAATCGATACAGGTTATGATCGAGACAACAGTGCCTCGAGAGACGGGGAGTCCCTTCAGTCGGCTGAGTGAGACCGGCTGAGAGCGCGATGGACTACATCGACGCCCTCGGAGAAGAGTTCTTATCACGGCCAAGGCAAAGATCAAGCGAGTTCCGGGAGTTCCGGGCGAGTTCCGAAAGCTGGGGCAAATGGCTAATCTCGAACTCGGCGCGCACTATACGCCCGGTCAGGTGGCTCGTCAACAAAATTCATATGAATATCTTCGCTTCCGCAGGTGGCCGGCGACACGAGGCAAGTTCCCCGCGAACTCCGGTCGCGGTTTTCTGCCGTTCTACCTGCGACGTCTGCGTCCTGCGCGAGTCCATTCAGGATTGGCCAACTCGGAGTTCCATTGATTGTAAGCCGCCTGCAGGTCTTTCACCTTGTCCGGCCTTTTCGCTGCAAGATCGTTCTTTTCACGAATGTCCTCCGCCAGGTTGAAGAGTTGCGTCCCGCCAGCATGCTTTAACAGCTTCCAATCGCCCTCCCGAATAGCCGACTGCTCACCGAACCTCCAGTAAAGCCGCTCATGCGGCCGTCTACCGTCTCCGACAGTCATGTAGGGCAACAGGTTGACGCCGTCCAAACGAGCATCGACTGGCAGCCTTCCCCCGCAGCCGCGACGGCAGTGGGATGCAGATCGAGCGCAATGACCGGACGATCGTCAATCCTGC
>JBDTUW010000051.1:0-12227 GCA_040007555.1 Acidobacteriota bacterium
GGGTGGTTGATTTCGACAGCACGCTAAAGCGTGAACTCTGAACGCAGACGCCGGCGCCCTCCTAACAGTTGACAACTGACAACTGACAACTGGCAACTGGCAACTGACTGCAACTGACAACTGACAATGGCAACTTTCCTACAGTGCAATCCACTCGCTTCTTATCAGGAACAGCGACAGCACGGCGACGATCAGCCACAGCACGACGCCCTGTATCAGCGGGCGCGGTCCCACTTTCTTGAGAGTCGCTCGCGTGATTCCGCCTCCAATCAGAAAAAGGGTCGCCGTCAACCCCGCAACCGCAACCTTTCTGAGCACGGCAAAGAGCGGCTGCCCCGCTTCGATGTACGTGTTGAGCACCGCTGCCACACAGAAGAATAGGATGAACCACGGCCACTGAATTGTTGTCGCGCCCCTCTCCCCTCCGCGTTTGAAAAAGGCGGTTGCGAGCGTTACCGGAACGATCCAGAGCGCGCGGGCGAGTTTCACCGTGGTTCCCACAGCGAGCGCCGTTCCTCCGTACTTCGCCGCCGCGCCAACCACCGAACTCGTGTCATGAATCGCGAGTGCGGCCCACAACCCGAACTGCTCGGGGTCGAGACCCACTGCCCTGCCAATCAAGGGAAACGTCAGCAAGGCGATCGAGTTCAGAATAAATACGGTTCCGAGTGAGACCGACATTTCTTCTTCGGTGGCGCCCGCAACCGGCCCGACCGCCGCGATCGCGCTGCCGCCACAGATCGCCGTCCCCACTGAGATGAGATAGCCTGACGTCGGCGTGACGTTGAGTAATCGAGCGAGTCCGAGGCCGATGAGGAGTGTCGCGCTGATGCCGAGAGCGGTATAGATGAACCCTCTGCTCCCCGCACGAATTACCTGATGAAGGTTCATACCGAAGCCGAGGCCGACGACGGAGCACTGAAGCATGATCTTCGAGAGGGATTTGGTGCGCTTTGGAGCGGGGTTGATCAGAAGCAATCCAAACAGCAATCCAATTGCGAGCGCAATCGGCGGTGATGCCCAGGGTGTCAGGCAGAATATGAGCCCAACATAGAAGAGATTTTGGATTTTGGATTTTGGATTCTGGATTGAAGACATCCTGATTTTGGATTTTAGATTTTGAATTTTGGATTGAAGAAAGAGAGAGCGATTGTGAGTCCTGGATTGCTGGAGAAGTGCCCATGCTACTCCCTCTGCCGGCGCCCTTCGGCGTTGAACATACTAACGCAGAGACGGTCACGAGGCGGAGCCACAGAGGCATTTTCCAGCAATCGAAAATCTAAAATCTAAATGAGCTATCTAAAACCCAAAATCGAATCCTGCTTGTTTTCAATCCAAAATCCCAAATCTAAAATCCAAAATCAGGCGAGGTGTGCTTCGAGGAACCACAGGGCCTTGTCGAGTCCGCGCGAGACACCGGTGAAGATGTCGGCGGTATCGGCGTCGTCGAGATCATCGGCGGCATCGATCGCCGCCCGCGTTGATGCGCCGAGTTCACCGTATCGTTCCGCGAGCGCCCGAACGCTGTCTTCGCTCAGGATGGCTTTGGCGGGGAACTCCGGCAGACGGGAGGCGGCAGCTGCCATGCGGGCCGTCCCGAGGGCGACGCCATTGAGTGCCGTTGCACGCTCTGCGATGGTGTCGACGTAGTCGATCAGTTCGGCGGCGAGCTTGTCATAAAGCTCGTGGAGGGCGATGAACTGCAGGCCCTTGACGTTCCAGTGAGCCTGTTTTGTCTGGCTATAAAGATCAAAGGTGTCGGCCAGCTGCTGGTTGAGCAGGGTGACGATTTGCTCGCGAGTCTCTGAGTCGAGATCGATGTGGGTTTGCTGCTTCTTTACCATTTGAAACTACTCCTTATAAATGTTTTCCGATTTATCTATTCCTGATTCTCGACGGCCCTGCGGGTCATGCTGGCAGGCACTGCAATATCCGGTTAGTTCAATCCGGTAGTCCTTTACTTCGAATCCCTGCGGCGCTGCGATGACGCGATCCAGCTGGGGATCGTGGGCAGGCTCAAGATCGCTAATGAGCCCGCAGGAAAGGCAGCGAGTGTGATGATGATGATCGGTCCGAATATCGTAGCGGGCGGCCGCATCGCCAAAGGTGAGTTTGGTAGCGGCTCGACAGTCAACCAAAGCTTCGAGGTTCTTATAGACGGTTGCGAGGCTGATTCTCGGGATCTCGTGTTTGACAGCGAGGAATACCTGCTCGGCGGTTGGATGATGATCAACCTGACCGAGATAGTCGAAGACAGCCGCCCGCTGGCGCGTCAGATGCGCACCCCGCAAGTCCAGCTTCGCCCTCAATTCCTTAACCTTAATCTCACTATTACCCATATCACCACCCTTCGCCCAAATGCACTCACATAGTACCCCACGTTATGAGATGAGTCAATAGTAATTATTACTATTGATCTGGTTGGGAAAGGTTAAGAAAGGTAGAAGAATTGGAGAGAATAGTGGAACTATTGAGAGGTGAGGAGTTCATAGGAGAGTGAGACGGGGGGGTTGAGCGAAGAGCGAGGGGGTGGGAGTTCGATGGCAATGAGAGTGCCGCTCGAGCCGAGCGATGAAGAATTGCTTGGACGAATGATGGCAGGTGATGCGGACGCCTTCGAGTCGCTTTACGACCGCCGGCAGCCGTCCGTCTACCGGTTCGCCCTCCGCATGAGCGGCTCGCCAACCCTCGCCACTGATATCACCCAGGACGTCTTCCTTGCATTGATGCGCGATGGCCACCAGTTCGATGCCACCCGCGGCTCTCTGACGGCCTATTTGCTCGGCATTACGCGACACCGAGTCCTGCGCGTCCTGGCGAAGGAGAGAACGGTCGTCTCTCTCTCTTCCGGCCGCGGTGCGAGCCGCGCCGACGATGGCGAAAATGATGTTTCACAGCACGAGGACCTCCTTGTTGACCCGGACGAACCCATCGACCATCTCCTCAAACGTGAGGTTGTTGACGCCGTTCGTCAGGCCGTCTTCGCACTCCCCGTGCACTATCGTGAGGTCGTCGTCCTCTGCAACCTGCAGGAAATGAGCTACGAACAAACAGCCGCCATCGTTGGCTGCCCCGTCGGCACAGTCCGCTCGCGACTCAATCGCGCGCGAGCAATCCTGGCGGAACGACTCCGAATCTTTGAGGCGAATACCACCGTGAGGTGCGACCAATGAACTGTAAGCAATTCGATGATCTCGTCAGTGATCTGGCGGGCGATCGCCTGATGGACGCCATGGTCCGCCGCCAACTCCTGGCTCACAGCAGCATGTGTGCGAAATGCGCGACGCGTCTCGACAAAGAGCGCCGCCTGACTCAGGTCCTGTCTTCACTTGCTGAGCAAACGGAACGGACCAAGGCAGCGCCGGCTCTAAAGGCGAAGCTCATGAATGCGTTCGCTGCACAGCAGCCTACTGTCTCCGGCCCTCAATCTGTGCCTGTCCAGGCCTCTCACGCCGATCACGTGCAAAGTCGGCCCGGACAGCAAATATGGCTGCTCGCTGCTGCCGCTTTGATTCTCGCAGTGCTCACGGTTGCTACTCTATACCTGAGATCGGCATCCGATCTGGAGCCGAACCTCGTCAGAAAAGATCCGACGCCAGCGGTACGCGCCGAAGCGTCGCCATCGCCGGCTGCCCCTGCAAATCAACAAAAGCCAGCTGAGCCAAAGCGCGCTAAGCCCTCACCCACGAGGATCCAACGATCAAGACCGGCTTCACTCCGAAGCCTTGGGGCACCCACGGTTGCGAGCAACAATACCGAGCAGACCACGGATTACATTCCACTGACGTATCTGGCAGACGCTTCTGGTGCGCAAAGTGGAGTCGTCGTCCGCGTCGAGATTCCGCGAAATACGCTCCTCGCGATGGGACTGCCTGTTAACACGGAGCGCGGAAACTCACTGGTTAAGGCTGATGTCGTTGTCAGCGACGACGGAGTGGCACGGGCCATCCGTCTTGTCCACTAGAGTCAGGAAATGGAGCGAATGATCATGGAATTGCGGCAACGGAAGAGATGCGGACAGGGGATTGGAAAGTCGCGACACGCCCTGAGCCCTGTCAGCTTGACGGTCATCGTCGCGGTTTGCCTGCTTTTGACATCCTTCAGCATGAGCGGGCAGGAACCGCCTCGAGATAAGAGACGCGCGGAACCAGGACCGCCGCGAGGCGAGGGCCAGGGTTCCGGGTTCGGTCCTGAACGCGGAGGCCCGCAAGGACCACCTCGAGATGGCCCTGGCTATAACTTTCTCTCGGCTGAGATGCGATTCGAGGGTCGTGTCGTCAAGGGAGCCCCGTATGCGGCGACAGCTGTTACGGAGAACATCCAGACGCTGGCAGACGGCACTCGGATTTCGCGTAAGAGCGAGGCCATCGTCGCACGCGACAGCGAAGGTCGAACACGTCGGGAGCAGAAGATCGTGATCAACGGACCGTTCGCACCGTCCGGTGAGCCTCCAACCCGAATCTTTATTAATGATGTCGTCGCGAAGACCAACTATGAGCTCGATCCTCAATCCAGGACGGCGCGCCGGATGAGACCGCCACCGGACGGGGGTCCACCACCGATGGGAGGGCCGCCGCCGGGACCTTCGGAAGTAACCAACGAGGTCATCGGGAAGCAGACGATTGAGGGTATCGAGGCGGAAGGACGCAGATCAACGATCACCATTCCAGTCGGAAGTATCGGTAATGATCGCCCGATCGTCATCGTCTCGGAACGCTGGGAATCAACCGAACTGCAAACTGTTGTGCTGAGCAAACACCGCGATCCCCGGTTTGGCGAGATCGTGTTCCGATTGACTGGTATCAGCCGTACCGAGCCGCCCCGCACGCTCTTCGAGGTGCCAGCGGACTACCATGTCGTCGAAGGCGGACCACCTCATATGCGTGGAGGACCCGGGCAAGGGCCAGGTCCGCGAAGACCGCCACAGGATTGAGTGACCATCGGTGACGGTCAATTTCCTGGAACTCGCGAGAGCCGGACTGACCATCCCAATCGAGAATCACCCAACTTCGATAATTTGCTATTCGAGTCCATAAGGAGAAGAAGATGAAAGATGCGAGAAATGATCTGCTGTTGAGAGGCGGCATTGTCATGTGTATTGCGATGTTTGTGATCGCTGGGGCCATACAGATGGGTGCAGCGCAGGGTCCGGGACCGGGGCCGAGACCCGATTTCGATCCGCTTCGCGGGCTGAAACATGCTTTGGAAGATGCGAGCGCACCAGCACTTTCCAGTGAACAAGAGTCCTCGCTGACTGCACTAGTAAAGGCATTCCACGATTCCATGCCGAAACCTGGTCCTGACGACCCGATTCGAGCGGCTCATAAGGCCCTCGATCAGGCAATCCTCGCTGGCGACGCTGCGGCAGCTCAGGCTCAGGCAACGACGATCGCAACTGCCGAGGCGGCAGCACACGGAACGCGGTTGCGCGCTGAAGTTGCCTTTCAGGTACAGGTGCTGAACATTCTCAAGACGAATGCGGCTCAATACACTGCGCTCGTGCAAAGGTTCGGAGCAGCTGGGTTGCCCGGATTGTTGCGCTCGCCGTTAGGCCCGGGTGGACCGGGAGGAGGTCCAGGAGGACCTCGCAGGGGCGGGTTTGGACACGGTGGCCCCGGCGGACCTGGCGATGCGCCCGGCCGTCCCGAGGGTGGTCCGAGACGTCCGCCCAATGACTAAGCGCTGACGGTGGAGGCACTGAGACACGCACTTGTCTCAGTGCCTGCGCGCTGATCCCTGCTCTCAAATTCCCTCACTCAAAAAGAGCTGCGCTTTTCTGCTGCCGCTTTCCCGACTCTCCCCTAACTGTTATATTCGCGAGCCTCGGATCTTCAGAAGAAACGAAAGAGGTGAGCCGCGATGAACAATACCGGTAAAGTGAAAGCTGACTCCCTGTCACGCCGCAAGCTGCTGAAACTGGCGGGTAGTGCTGCAAGTTTTACGTTTCTCAAGCGAGCCGCCTCTGCTGCGCCGATTCCGCTCGGCCGCTTTTTTGACCCGATCTCGCTCGAACGCGTTGCCGACAGGGACGCCACCCTCAAGCCGCCGATTCTGATCGATATGCAGACTCACGTCTGGTGGCGCGCCGGCGGTATCAGAGGAATGAACGAGCGCGCCGCTGCCTTCCTCAAATCGCTCGCCGGCGCACGATCCGCGATTGTCGGCAAGCCGGTAGCGGTGGCCGACATGGGTCGAGTCATGTTCATCGAAGACATGTTCATGCGGAGCGAAACGGATATCGCGTTCCTCAATAGCTTTGGCATGAAGGCAGCTTTTGATGGTGTCGATCTCTTTCCACCTCGTGAAGCTGCCCTGATCCGATCGATGGCGCCGGCGCGAATCCGTATTCTTGGCTGTGTGGATCCGCCGGATGGACAATCGGCCGTCGATTCGTTGAGCTACCAGTGCGAACATTTGAAGATCGATGGCTTAAAGCTCTATCCTCCCGGGCCCGACACGAGGGGCTGGCAAATGAACGATGAGAAGCTGACTTATCCGCTTTATCAGGTTCTGCGCAAGCACGGAGTGAAGAATGTCTGCGTTCATAAGGGATTCCCTGGCTCGTTTCTCGAGCCCGGGTGTCATCCTCTGGACATGACCAGGGCCGCCGCGGATTTCCCGGATCTCAATTTCATAGCTTTTCACAGTGCTTACCCGTTTGACGCAGAACTTGCCGAACAGGCCAAGGCGGCAAAAGTGAAGAACATCTACGCCGAGATGGGCCTGTTGGCGAACGTCATGCGGCAGAATCCCGCGCGATTTTCTCAGTTGATGGGGACGTTGCTTGATGGTCTGGGCGCGGATCACATCCTATGGGGAACGGACACACCGGTGGTCGGACCGCCACACTGGCAGATAGAGGGGTTTCAGGCGTTCACGATTCCGGATGAGCTGATCGAGAAGAATAAATACCAGCAATTGACGCCGGAGGTTAAGCAGAAGATTTTTGGAGGCAATGTCGCGCGGCTCTTCAATCTGGATATTAATAAGTGCAAAGCGGCCATCGAAGGCGATCTGCTTTATAAGCTCCGAAATGATGGAACGCCGCTGCCGCTGACGGTCGATCCCGGTGCGCGAAGAAAGCCGTAGCAGTTCACGCATAGCCGACATATTCCCTTTGGGAGCGCAACTGCCTTGACAGACGAAGCGGGCGCTTCATATACTTCCTGTTTGCGTTGATGGGACGCAAGTCGTCTTTGAGTTCTTAAGGAGTTGAAAGAGTAATCATGCCGAATCACAAGTCAGCCGAGAAACGCGACCGGCAGAACGCGCGCCGCAACGAAAGAAATACTGCCGGCAAAACCAAGCTGCGGAGCCAGATAAAGAAATTGAGGTCTGCCATCTCGCACAACAAGGCGGATGACGCGAAGGCACTGCACGGAGCGACCATCGCCGTCATCGACAAGGCCGTTCAAAAGGGCATCCTCCACCGCAACACCGCTGCGCGTCACAAATCACGGCTCACGGTGCACGTCAACAAGCTCGCCGCCAAATAGAATCGTCCCTCGCGGACACTTCGCCCGGCAGGCGATCAATTGAACCCGGCCTGCCGCTGTCTCAGCTCTCCGACTCGCTTTCGAATCTCGCTCCTGTCACCTGCCGCCGGCACTCGCGTCAAGTACTCTTCGAGGTCACCAAGCGCTCGACCGTACTTCCCAATCCCCATCCACGCCAGACCCCGGTCTCGCACCTCGGTCGCATCTCCAGGGTTGAGAAGCAAACTACGCTCGACCGCCCCCAGCAATCTGTGATGATCTCGCGCCCTCGAGTAGATTCCCTTGAGGTTCTGCAGCATCCGAGTCAGTATCTGCCGCTTCGTCACCGCGCGAAGAAATGCAGGGTGAAACGAGAGGGTCTGACCATACATTTTTGAAATCATTTCGCGGCAGTCGTCCTCGGTCAGTTCCCGCCCGCCGTGAAATGGATCGAGGAGAATCAGACGTTCAATCGCATCGCACTTGACGACAAAATGACCCGGCATGCCGACACCAACCAATGGCAGCTCGACCCGGCGTGCGACCTCGATAAACACCACCGAAAGAGTGATCGGGATACCCGTACGGCGGTCAAGAACGTCACTGAGAAAACTGTTGCGGGCATCGAAGTAATCTTCCTGGTTGCCTGAGAATCCGATCTCGCTAAAGAGGAAATCTCGCAGCTTGAGAAGTCTTACTCCCAGGTCATCGTTTGTCGCGAATCGCGACTGAGCAGTCGATGCGAGACGATCGAACTGCGCAATGTAGTCTTCGATATTCAAAGCAGGATACTCTTCCGCGGCAATCAGCAGCGAAGCGCGATCGAGCTCAAAATTCGCTTCATCGCCGGCAAGCAGGTTGGCGAACTGTTTGCGGGCTTCCTCTTTCTTCATTTCTCACCCTGAAAAGCGGACTAATCGTCTACCTCAATTATTGGCGTCAGCTGACTGCGATGGCAGAATATTTTTGTTGACACCCCTGCCTCTCGTGGCTAAGATAAAGCCTAACACTGAGAAAGGAGGTGGTCTAGCAATTTATGAAAGAAGCACACAGTGAGGTGGCTGAGACCTAACGGTCAGGCCTTGCGATTGCGGTTGACTCGCAGCAAGCCTGCCGTTTCAGTCAATCCAAAACAGCTAACCGGAAACCCCGATGCGCTTGCCGCTATCGGGGTTTTTGATTGCTATGACCCCGCCTTAATATGAACCCGATGGAAATGCGCTTGAAGAAGAGCGTGCTCAGACCCTGGGAACCTGGGGACGAGCCTTCACTGGTGAAGTACGCCAACAACCGGAACATCTGGCGCAATGTTCGCGACCTGTTCCCCTACCCATACACTCCGCAGCATGCACGGGAGTGGGTGCACCGCGCGGGACGCGTTCACCCACTGACAAACTTTGCGATTGTCGTCGATGGCGAGGCTGCCGGCGGCGTCGGAATAGTCCTCCGAGAAGACATCTACCGGCGATCGGCGGAGATCGGGTACTGGCTGGGAGAGCCCTTCTGGGGGCGCGGAATCGTCACCGAGGCCGTTCGGGCCGTGACCGACTGGGGTTTTGCGAATTTCGACATCTGTCGTATCTATGCTGGCGTCTTTGAGTGGAATCCCGCCTCGATGCGAGTTCTCGAAAAGGCCGGCTACTTGTTCGAAGCACGACTCGCCAAACAGGTCACAAAGGATAGTGAGACGATCGATGAGATGATCTATGCGGTCGTCCGTTAAACTCCCCACAGCGCCCTTTCCGCCGCGCTCGATCTTGGAGTGCGCGCGGCTTGCCGCCGCTTTTCTTCGCTGCACCTTGGTGCAGCGTTTGCGCTGCGGGACTACGAACGGTATTGCCCTCCCGGAAAAATGGCCAAACTCCAGGGCACCACAGTTCGTCGCGTCAGCGACGAAGACCGAGGCGAGCCGTCGTCGCTCGTTAAGATCGCTAAGGAGAAAACGTCAATCGTCGCTGACGCGACGAGGTCGTCCTGGTTCAAGATCCCGGCGTGAAACGCGTTGCGCCCTCCTCATGGATCGGAACGGCTTTGCGGCGAGCTCTTCAGCCCTCCCTACTCTCTTTCGCACGCTCAGTGATCCAGCTATCGATGATCGGGTAGGCCTCCTTCGGAACTTCGTGCGGCGCATCCAGCATATGCAGCTCAACCGATCGGGCGCGAAGGCGGAGCGACTCAGCGTACCCAGCGATTCTTAATGGTGCATAAAACTCGTCTCTCGCTCCCGCGATATAGAGGACGTCGATCGCTTCGCCCCGGTACTTGCCCTCAGTTTCCCAATCACCGGGGATTCCCCCGCAAATAGCCACCACACCTGCGACAAGATGCGCATGAGTAAAGGCAAAGCGGAAGTTCACACCGCTCGCTTGTGAGAAACCCACAAGAAACACGCGCTTTGTGTCTATGCGGTCTGACGCCTCAGCCTCACGGATAATCTCGCGAACGGCGGCGTGATGAATGGCGACAGATTCCTCGGGATGAAAATTTGTCAGCCATCCGAATCCGTAACCAAGTGTTGGATTGTCTTTGGTTGGATAAACCAGGTGTTGATGTGGTCCCTGGAGGGTCGCAATCGCAAAGTCCCGTTCGTTGATGCGACGCATGAGCCGCATCATCGATGTCTTGTCGCCCCCATATCCATGCATGGCGATGACGAGCGGCAGTCGGCCGTTACCCTCGGGAACAAACAGATCGTAGTAGATGTTGAGCGGCTGGGTTATCGTGCGCTCGGTAGTCTCTGACACCAATTCCCTCCTCCTGATGGTCGTTTCCAATGCCGGTTGTGGCGACTCGTCCAAGGTCACTCGCCGCGATATGCGGGTGGCATCAAACCGTGTACTTCATAATCTTAGCGGATCAGTTCGCTTGAGCTGCTTCCTGGGCTGATCCGCAACTTGACACCATTGCAGAGTGAAAGCTACTGTTCTCCCGAGTTTGGGTTTTGGCTTTTGGACTTTGGATTTGGGGCGCTCTGGCTGAAATAAGTCTTACAATCCAAAAGCGAATCTAATCCAATATCTAAAATCCACAATCGAAGATCGAGATATTGTGAACATAATAGTCTGCCTCAAGCAAATCCTTGATCCCGAGATTCCGACGCGCGACTTTCGCGTCGACGGCGCGCAGCGCGAAGCCGTCCGCGGCACGGCCAACCTGGTCACCAATATTTTCTGTGAGAACGCGCTGGAGACGGCACTCCAACTGCGCGATCGTGTAGGCGGCAGGATCACCGCGCTTACTTTCGCGCCTCCCAGTGCGCCCAGCGCTGAGGACTCCCTGCGGAAGGCGCTCGCGATGAAGGCTGATGCTGCAGTCCTCGTCAGCGGCGATGGAAAGGCTCACCCGGACCCATTCGCTGTGGCGCAGGTTCTCGCGGCTGCCATCCGAAAACTAGGGGATTTTGACCTCGTTCTTGTTGGACGCGAATCGGGCGACTGGGGGGTCGGCCAAACCGGCGGACTGCTCGCCGAAGAGCTTGGGATTCCTTCAATCTCATTTGTCGACCAGATCGAAGCGAACGGCGATCGATTGCTGATCAAACGACAGACCGACCTTGGCTGGGAACGCTTTGATGCCAAGCCTCCCCTGGTCCTGACGATCACGAACGATGAGCACAACGTCCCGCGTATTCCAAAAACTCGCGACGTCATGATGTCGTTCCGCCAACCAATGACGAAGTGGACTATTGATGACCTCGACCTCAATCAGACCGAAGTTCGACAGGGTGCAACCTATTTTGAGGTCGCCGATCTCAGCATCCCAGTCAAGGAAACGCGGTGCGAACTAGTGTCGGGTGACACATTGGAGGAACGGGTGAGCCGTCTTGCGGACCGTATTCTTCAGGTGACTCGGTCGCTCTAGGCAGTTTTCGCGACGAAACAAATCGCTCGGGAATTATGAACAATATCGCCATCATTCTCTTTGCATCCTCTGGATACGATCGCGCGGCACAGGGTGTAGCTGGTGAAGGTCGGAGACTCGCCGATTCCCTTGGAGCGGCCCTCCACGCCATCATGATCGGATCTCCCGACGAATCCAGTTCAGCCGCGATCGCTGCTGTCGCGGACTCCGTGACGGTCCTGTCCGATCCGCGTCTCACGGAGTATCGGGCGGAGTCTTATCTTAGCGCGCTGATCGCGGTGCTCGCCCCACTGGCCTCGCGCGCAGTCCTGCTGGGGAATGACACTTATAGTCAGGAGCTCGCGCCACGTCTCGCGCACCGGCTTCGTGGGAGTGCAGTCGGCGATGTCGTAGAAATCCACGTCGAAGGCTCGGCGTTCATAGTCAGGCGCAGCGTTTATGGTGGGAAAGCCGAAGCGCGCATCGAACTAAAGCGCTCACCGGCCGTCATCTGGCTTCGCGCACGTGCGATGGCGCCGGCGCTCCCGCGTTCCGGGGACGCCGCGCCAATCAATCAGGCGCAACTGGATTTGCCGGCACAGGACGGACCACGCCTCATTGAGAGAATGGTTGTCGCCACCGGAGAGGCCAGACTTGAGGATGCCAAGGTAATAGTGTCGGGTGGGCGCGGGCTTGGCGGACCAGAACCATTCCGGGATCTGGAAGCAGTTGCGGCGCTCATCAACGGGCAGGTAGCCGCCTCACGTGCGGCCTGCGATGCCGGCTGGGTGCCTCCATCCTGGCAGGTGGGACAGACGGGGAAGAAGGTCGCGCCGGGACTCTACCTCGCTGTGGCCATTCACGGAGCCAGTCAACACCTGGCGGGCATTTCTGACGCCCGAGTGATCGCGG
>JBDTUW010000052.1:0-12186 GCA_040007555.1 Acidobacteriota bacterium
CGTGGGAGGCATTTGTCGATCTGCTTGATGAATATCGGCGTCGCAAAAATCATCTGCGCTCGATCAATCGACAGGCAATCGAGAATCAGCTTCGACAGGCGGAGCGTTCTGCCGAATTCACCGATCCGGCGACCAAGCCGCTTCACGAGAAAAACGTCGGCATTCTGCGGCGACGCCTGCAAACCTTCGATGATATCGAACGAAGCGTCAAGCGCGTCGAGGCGCAGCTTCAGATGATCGAGAACTTCTTTGGTCTGGTTAACGATCAGGTGGTCACGATGCCGACACCGGAGCACATCTCTGCCCTCGATTTCGACACGCTACTGTCTTCGATCGAGACCACCAAGGAGATGCTCCAACAGACGGCGCCGGTGATGAGCCAACTCGATGCGTTGGATCGCGAGGCGAGTCGTCTCAGACCTTCATTCGCCGCTGATCGCCATTGACCGCGTCCCCCGCATGCACAAACGGTCCCGTGTTGGCGGTCATCCAATTGACACATTTCTGGAGGTGGAAAACCTTGTCTCAAGCGACACACTCGCAGGTCGTCGCCCGATCCTTCGCCCATTCCTTCACGCGATGGCTTGCCTTGGCGTTGATCGGCGCGGCGCTAGTTTTTCAATCGACGATGTCACTTGCGCAGACCCGTGGTAAGGGCTCGCGGAAGGCACCGGCCAAGCCGGCTGCCAAAGCACCTCCAAAAAGCGAGATTACTGAAGTGCCTGATCGACCGCCGTTCCGTGTGGATGCGCGCATCTATCAGGCTCGCCCCATCCAGCAGGATGCGGCACCTATGAGCGAACAGGTTTTCGGACTGACGACGGCCAATCTCGTGGATGAGGAGAAGTGGCTCAGCGGATTTGCCAAGGTATATCCGGGCTTTCAGTTCGCACTGGTGCAGAGTGCGCAGTTGCGCGTATTTCGTACGGCCAAGCCGGCGCGACTGGTGATCGGACGTTCGGCCGATCGGGCGCTCGAGTTGCTTGCGTATGGCGCTCATAGTCTTGGTGATGGGAAGATACCTGGAACCACACTTATCACCGAACTTAACTTCGAGTTTGGCAAGCCAGAGGCGATCGCCATTTCGATTCAGAACATGGAAGTTGAAGAGGGCAAGACGTACTTTTTCGCCGTTCCCAAATTGCGACTCAGCCCGCCGGACTATGTGAAGTTCCTGCGCCCCGGTCAGCCCGTGCGCGCCTTTGAGGGGAAGGACACATTTCTCATAGTATCGTTGTCGGTTCAGTTGAACCCCACGGCAACCGCAAACCGGAATCTCGACGAGACCAGCGCGGCTGAGTTCCAGACCAAGGCGCTGAAAAAAGTTGAACCGGATATTCCAGAGGAACTGAGTAAACGAGGGCTGAGTGGCAAGGTGCGTGTTGTC
Source organism: Acidobacteriota bacterium (assembly GCA_040007555.1). Classification (GTDB taxonomy): domain Bacteria; phylum Acidobacteriota; class Blastocatellia; order RBC074; family RBC074; genus JANNRD01. The sequence goes on from JBDTUW010000052.1 coordinate 1,388, forward strand.
ATCGAAGTTGCACCTTCAGGCCAGGTGACCCATGCGTACATTCTCAGTTCTTCGTATCCCGAAATGAACGAGGCCGCCATCAACGCAGCACGCCAATGGCAATTCTCGCCCACAGAATTTGCGCAGGATCCTCGGGCAATTGCCTCAGTGCTGGTGTTCGACTTCGCGAAACCGACGCCAAAGTAGCGGCTTAGAGCGCACGCGCGATCCATCGCCGTGTTCGAGCAGATTTGCGCCAAATCGGACTTCTGTCGGCCCGATACGATCTCATTCTCCCCGATAGGATCTCATTCTTCCCGATAGGATATCATTCTCATGGTTACGCCAGCGCAACACTCCCTGAATGTCTCGGATCGCCTGCCGGCCTGGGCCGATGAACTTGTGCGCAAATACCGCGCCGGTGAGACGAGTCACTTTCTACTTCACCATAATATCTACGATCTCGTCAGGGCTCGCAGTGGCTACCTTTCGCTTCCTGGCTTCCTGCAGAAAGAGTTGCTTGGGAACAAGCGGATCGTCCTCTACAACCGAAGCGAGGGCATGACCTTCGATTCAGAAGAGACACAGAGAGCTTTTGTCGCGCAGCAGCGCGTGGCCGATCCCGTTCTTAACATTGCTTCTGCAAGCCAGCTTCCACGCGACCCTGCCCGCGCCTTGCCCATGATCGAGCGTTTCCTTTATTACGCTGATCGAGTCGCCGTCATCATCAATTTTCTCGAGACAATTTTCCCGGCTGGTGAGATCAGCTACCTGTCGAGTGAGGATCGCAACGCTTTAGTCTCGCTTCAGCGCTGGATGACGAACCCGCGGTTGATGGAGGCGGACAATCTGGTGATTCTGATCGCGGAATCGCTCGCCGATGTTCACCCTCGAGTTCGTGAGAACGCGCGGCTTGGCCTGGTTCGACTCCCGTATCCGGATGAGAGTGAGCGATTGGACTATCTCTCCGATTTCCTTTCGGCCTATCCGATTAGTCACGTGGAGATGAATCTGGAGCAGCTGTCGGGAATGACATCGGGGCTCAATTATGTGCATCTTCGTTCATTGCTGTGCGCCGCGCAGTACTCCAGCGACGGCTTAACGTTTGCTGACGTCCGCGCCAAGAAGAAAGAGATCATCGAGGCTGAGTGCGCTGGATTGATCGAGTTCATTACACCGCGACACGGCCTCGAAAGCGTTGGGGGACTAAAGGGAGCCAAGGATTACCTCCGCGACATCGCGGAAACGATTCGCAGTGGGAACCGTGAAGAAGCGCCGATGGGTATCCTCCTTTCGGGGCCGGTTGGGACGGGGAAGACATTTCTCGCGCAGTGCTTTGCCAAGGATTGCGGTCTGAATGTCGTCGAATTCAAGAATTTTCGCGACAAGTGGGTAGGTTCGACCGAGGCCAACCTCGAGAAGATACTCGGGCTTTTGCAAGCCCTCGCGCCGATCGTCGTTCTCATCGACGAGGCGGACGCGGCACTCGGCAATCGGGAAAGCGGGGGTGATTCAGGCGTCAATCAGCGAGTCTTCTCCAAGATCGCGACTGCGATGAGTGACACCGCGAATCGAGGGCGTATCCTCTGGATTCTCATGACCTCACGCCCTGACCTCCTGCCGATCGACCTCAAGCGACAGGGCCGATGCGAGGAACACATCTCTCTTTTCTACCCTGAGAGTGAAGAGGACAGGCGCGAAATCGCCGAGGCAATGGCGCATAAGAACAAGCTGCAGCAGAAGATTGTCGACTGGACTCCGATTTCGCGGAGTTCGCTGCATCTCTCAGGTGCTGATATCGAATCAATCGTCATCCGCGCGCGTCGAGTTGCGCGGCAAGCCGGAAGGTCCGAGGTACTAACAGAGGATCTGAAGAAGGTCGCCGACGAGTTTACGCCAGCGCGGGATGAGATGGCAGTCGAGTATCAGGAACTGGTTGCCGCCCGCGAAGCCACGACGCGAGCGATGCTTCCCAGCCGCTTCCGTGAACTATCGAGCGTGGCTCTCTCGCACCGCATCGAGGAACTCAAACCACACATCAAGTAGTTGCATGCAGACGGCGCTTCCCGCGAACAGCCCTTTCACGAGAAGCGCGCCCTTCGATATCACTCAACGACAAGAACAACTACTGTTAAGGATATTTCGATCGGTGAGGCTAAATATCCTCCCGATCGAATTGAGGCGAATCTGCGCTGATCCGCGCGTGGAGGCGGGTGTCTTTTCCACTTCCGCGTTGACGCGAGGGCCATCCTTCAGCGTGATCGCTCCTGCCTTCCGTCCGATGTCTCCACGTCCTGCCAGTGTCAATCCGTCTGCGCACCGGCTGAACAGATAGTCCCCATTGAGGAAATTGAAGAGCAGCGAATCATCCGTGGTGTCGTCCTGGACACAAAAGAGATTTGCCGCGGAGCACGAATCGCAGAGACCGGAAACCTTAAGGTTGTATTGACATCCCACCGCGCCATTCGTATTCAGTTCATGAATCACGACGACGAAGCTCCGGCCGGGCGGCACCGAAAAGGTGAAACCGAGTTCTTCAATTCCTCCGATTGGCCCATCACCAATGTCTCCAATGTAATTCGCGCCCAGATCATTGGGATCAAACTTGTCCAGATAGGCTGCGGCAAACAGGCGGATGCCCGAGCATGATGAAGTGAGCGAAACTGTGATACAGGTTGAAGCGCTCGTCGTGCAGGTCGGGAAGGTATAGGCATCGTAGCGTCGATTGCCTGTGGCTGAGAGTCCGGGATACGGCTTCGTTGGCTGACACGTGCTGGGGATGAAGGTACGGACCATCCGTCCCGACTGCAGACCAGTCGCGGTCGTGAATTTAGAGCCGGGGTCTGGAGCACGATCATCAAGAATAGTCAGGATATTTACTGGGCCAGTTCCGACCGCGACCTCAAAGTTCAACCTCTTCGGGCTGGGACCGCCCACGTATGTGACGACGAGAGTGAAGAAGATGCGAGCATCGCAGGCGTTAATACTGCTGATGAGAAAGCTGACCGGGGCACTGCCGGCTGCAGCTCCGGTTCGAGCGGGCATGTTGGCAAAATCCACACTGCCGTTGGTCGCAATAAACACTCCGGGTGATTCGGTCTCAAGTGTAGCTTTGATCCCGCTCGCCGCGACGACGCCAAGGTTCTTCAGCTCGAACGTAACGTTCCCAGTTTCCCCTGGCTCGACAAAACCATTGCCATTGCCGCCCGCGGCCTCTGCGACCACTACTCTACCCAGCTCGATGTCTGCCATCGGAGAGCTGCCAAGTGCAATCGCCGCCGCCGGAGCCATAACGATACCTGACCCCGAGACTGAATCCACTCCCGGTTGCTCGATATCGATAGCAGAACTCAGCAGGGCCACCCGTAGCTGCGCCGGAGTTAGCGAGGGGTTGGATGACTTGAGGAGCGCGGCGATCGCTGCCGCGTGTGGCGCGGCCGCGGAAGTGCCATAAAACGGCGTCGGGAAGAGGCCCACACCGGTGACTTCAGTCCCATCGGCAGCGGTGATATCCGGTTTCTGCCGCCGTTGGCCGCCAGTCGAGCTCAGGTTGCCGGGTGTAAACGGAGTGCCATCTCCTCGATAGAAGAGGCGCCGCGGACCATCGGAACTGAATAGTTCCACTTTGCTCGAGGCATTGAACGCGCCTGGGAACGGTCCGACGGGATTTGGGGGAGCGCCAAAAGGCAGGAACGCCGGCGTCGCTGCGACGCTGAATGCGGCCGCGACCGTCGAGTGCCCGATAGTCTGACCCTCGGTTGCGATTGCCACGCGGCCTCTGGTCGCATCGACATGGATGAAGCGGCCCTCGCCCTCGTACTTGGTCACCAGAATTCGTCTGCCGGCTGGCTGGGCCGCCACTATTTCAAACGGGTCCTCAGCACCGGCTTGAAAATTGAGGGAGGCAGCCAGAATCGAGGTGCCGGCGCTATTAAGGATGAACAAGTCGTAATCGTTGCTCGACGCACCGAGAGGGTCTGACCATTGCAGCGTCACCGGAAACGGACTTGCAACGGTGATTTGATTTGTCAGGCGGCCGCCGCCGAAGTCATGAATACGGCCCAGATCGGCCGACACTGGACCGAACCCGGCGCCGCCATCCCTAAAGTCACCTTCCCAAACCGCGGACGTCCCTTTTGCGAGGTTCCCGCCATTTCCGGCCGATGAAAAATACATGGCCCCGGACGCGGTGACATCCTTGACCGCTTCTGCGATGACTCCGCCGTTTATCGGAGAGCCCCCGGCGCTGCTCTGGCCGTCCTGAAAGGCAGATTCGTTGAGATAAAAGACGTCGTCGACGATGACGTCGCAGCCGGCCTGTCTGAGCGAGCGTATGTTTTCAGCAAAGCTCGCGGCACTCGTAAACGCTGTCGCGAAGTAGAGCTTGGCGGAGGGGGCAAGAGCGTGGATTATCTCCAGCATCGCTGTGCCCTCGTCCCCTTCACCGGTCTGGCCCGGAAGAACGGTGACCTGTCCAAGGGCGCCCCTTGCCTGGCTGATCGATAGATTCCCAACACCATCCGAGAGGACCCCAATCCTGACGCCACTCCCATTAGCGCCGAAGTCGGTGCGCATCTGTTTTGCGAGATGCACGGTATCCCCCTCTGAAGCAGGGGCGATGGCTGTTGAGAGTCGCTCGGCGACGTTGCTCATGCGGCGAATTCCATTGGTGATTGCGACCTGCTTTGGCTGGATGAACTGGACGCCGGAGAGTGCGGCAATTTCCTCCACCTGCTCGAGTCGCACCCGCGCGCGAACGCTCCCAAGCGTGGGAACCACATTGATGACTTCGGCGTCAATCGCCTCGAGCTTTTCGAGAAGCTGAGATGTTGAAGTGGTGCTGATATCGACAGTGGTCAGTCCGGTTTCGCCGACCTCCACGTTGGTTTCGAGGGTCTCAATTTCACGGGTGATTGACTGGCCGCGACGCCCCTTGATGGCGAAGATCAACTGTGAATCAATCTTGCGCTGGACTCGCGAGAAGGAACGCTTGTGCGCCACCAGGGATTCGATTTGCCGGGCCGCGGTGGCGGCGATTACCGTCCGTCCCTGGTCATCGGTCTGTTGAAGGGCAGCCGAGGCATCCGGCAGCACTCCGGATAGCAGCCCGCTGCCTACGGTCAAGGCAGCAAGAAACAGGATCAAAAGCAGCAGCTTTGCGACAAGACCAATCCGAATCTTTCGAACGTGCGACGTCATTTCTTCTCCGATCAGAAGGCAAAGTTATTTGGGAGAGGCCGGGCGCGAAACTCCGCGGACTCTACACCAGTCTTTTGCGGCCTGTCAACGTCGATGCTTTCGCGTGGGTAACCAGCCGAGTGAAAGGTTCCCAGTTAACTCGCGATTTGTGGCCCGACCTGTTCGGGACCGTAAAGGCTTCAGAGCGCGTTACTTCCGATCGCGTTGCGACAATTGCCGCCAGGCTTCGAGGTAGTTGGAATGCCCTTCGTCCGATTCGCGAAGCTGTCGGATGACCGGAAGAGTCAGCCGGTTCACGACTGCATTAAGAAGCACTCGAATGGCGTCTTCCTGGTCGGGTGACAGTTCGCCAAGGCGTTTGCGGCTGCGTTGCAACTCTGACTGAACCATCAAGCCAACCTCGCGTCGGAACGACCCGATGATCTCGTTGATGTCTCCGTCGGCAAGCGAGGCGACGAAGCGCTCCGCTTCCGCGTCCACGATGGCTTCCGCTCGTGCAGCCTCCTGCTCCCTGACCTGCAGATTCGAAGCAACCACGTTCTCAAGATCATCTATGTCAAAGACAAACGCGTTATCCAGAGAACTGATCGCTGGATCGACATTGCGCGGGACCGAGATGTCAATCAGTAGAATCGGACGATTCCTTCTCGCGTTGAGTGCCTGCCGAACATGCTCGGCATTGATAAGATAGTGGGGCGCACCCGTAGAACAGAGGACAATATCGGCCTGGGCAAGACTATTCTCGAAGCCTGAGAAGGGAATCGGCTCGCCATTCATTTCAGCAGCCAATTGCGCAGCCTTCTCCGGAGTGCGGTTAGCGATCAGAATTCGCCCGACCCCGTAGCTCTTTAGATGCCGAGCGGCTAGTTCTGCCATCTCGCCGGCACCCAGAAGGAGCACAGTGGCGCCCTTCAGCGTTTCAAAGACTCGGCGCGCCAACTCGACTGCGACAAAGCTGACTGAGACGGCGCTTGACCCGATCCCAGTTTCGTTACGCACGCGTTTCGCGACCGCGAAGGCACGGCTCATGAGCCGGTTTAGCTGATGCCCAACAGTCCGCGCGTCCTGGGCAACCTGAAAAGCATCCTTGATCTGTCCGGTGATCTGGGGCTCACCGACAATCATCGAGTCGAGACTTGAGGTCACGCGAAAGACGTGCCTGACGGCCTCAATATCGGCGAGGCTGTAACAGTGTCCTTCAAGTGTATCCGGATGACAGCCGTGGTAACGCTCGAGGAAGTCATAAAGATGCGCGACACCTCCCGCGTTTTCCGTGGCAGCGATAATCTCGACCCGGTTGCACGTCGAGACGATCAACCCCTCAACTATCGGCTTACTATCGACAAGCTCCTGCAGGGCATCAGGCAGACTCGAGTCGGCAAATGCCAACCGCTCGCGCAGCTCAACTGGCGCCGTCCGATGATTGATGCCGACAAGAAAAATGCCCATTGGGTCAACCGAAGACGTGATAGCCCGGAAGATAACGAGCGCCGATCCAGGTGCAAAGGACGATTGCAAAACCAGCGATTGACAGCCAGGCGATTCGCCGGCCGCGCCAGCCCGCTGTCAGCCTGTAGTGAATCATAAAGAGGTAGATAACCCAGGTGACTAGAGCGAGAACCTCTTTTGGGTCGTTGTGCCAGAACTTACCATCTCGTTGATTGTTCCAAATGATCCCCGTCACCATTCCCAGCGTCAGCAGGACGAATCCCAGTGTCAACGAGCGATAGCCTATTTCATCACAGGTGTTGAGCGCTGGAAGGCGATAGAATGCCGCGCCAAAGTTCTTTGCCTTGAGCTCCCGTTCCTGCACGAGATACATGATTCCGCCGATGGTCGTGATCAGGAAGGCCGCATACGAGAAGATAAGCAGGGAAACGTGAAGCGGGAAAATGATCTGTGTGAGGGGGCTTGCCGAAATCGCCCCTTCAAGCAACGGCGAAATCGGTCGAGTCGGGGCGGGAAGCAGTAGTGATACCAGGGTGACGACAAATACCAGTGGAATCACCAGTGTGGGCAGCGCCCGTGCCCGGTAGCGCCAGCGCATGACAAGGAAATAGGCGACGATAGCCCAACCAACGAAGGAGCATACTTCCTTGGGATTGACTATTGGAAAATGCCCAATTTGAACCCACTCGGCAATGAATGAGCCGGTATGCGCCAGAAACCCGAGGCCGATGATCGCAACCAGGTGCCGGTCGCTGGCGGTCGCCCTCGTAGCGAAGACGATGACTGCATAGAAGGCCGCTGCCAGGTAGGAGAGCAGCGCCAGAAGAAGCAGCAGATCCATAAGTTCCCTCGTCCCACATGATAACACGGCCTCGATTTTGGATTTTAGATTTTGGACTTCGGATTTGAAGGCGGATTTTGAATTTGGGATTTGCGACTGTTTCCTGCATTTTGGCCGGCTTAGCCGTTCACGTGTTCGACAGCTCAGTTGATCAAGGCAGTCGCATGGTCCAGAACTGGGGGGATGGTCCAGAACTGCGGGGATGGTCCAGAACTGCGGGATGGTCAGGAACTGGGGGTGGCCAGGAACAACTCAGCAATCCCAAATCAAAAATCGCACTTCCCACATCCCCAATCAACAAATCCGCAATCTAAAATCCAAAATCGGCACGTTGCTTCCCGGCGAGAGTTGTTCTATGCTCCTCGGACTTCGCGTCCAACGCGTAAACGCCGCTCAAGTCTATGCTGACCAGAACCGCGCTTCTTTATCTCTCCCGGCAACACGGCCTCAAGACCATGCTCTCAATGTTCCCGGGCTTCAAGCAGGTCACGCGCCGCTTTATCGCCGGAGAGAATATTGACGATGCGCTGAAAGCCATTCGCGAGCTGAACGCACTTGGAATCACCGCCTCATTTGATCACCTCGGTGAAAGTATCTCTTCGGAGGCGGAGGCTGAATCGGATGTCGTCGAGTACCTGCATGTCCTCGATCGAATCGCCGAGGAGGGTATTGCTTCGAATGTCTCCGTTAAGCCCACTCAGGTGGGACTCGACATTGCCGAAGACCTTTGCCTCAGGAATATTCGTAGGATAGTGGAGGCAGCAGCCAGACATCGGAATTTTGTCCGGATCGATATGGAGGACTCGCCCAGAACCGATGCAACCCTTCGCATCTTCTATACGCTACGGTCCGAGTTCGATAATGTGGGTATCGTCCTTCAGTCCTACCTCTACCGCACCGAAAAGGATCTGGCTGATGTCCTGGCCGTTGGCGGGCGCGTGCGTCTGTGCAAAGGGGCATACAATGAGCCCGAGAACGTCGCCTTTCCGGACAAAGCTGACGTCGATGCGAATTTCATCAAGCTCATGAAGATCATACTGCAAAGTGGCATCTATCACGGAATCGCGACGCACGACGAGGCCATGATCAATGCCACAAAGGAGTTTGCGGAGCGTGAGAGCATTCCCCACGAACGCTGGGAGTTTCAGATGCTCTTCGGCATCCGGCGTGAGCTTCAGATCAGGCTCGCAAAGGCGGGATATGGCATGCGCACCTACGTCCCATATGGCGAGTACTGGTACCCCTACTTCATGCGGCGTCTCGCAGAAAGGCCGGCAAATATCGGATTTGTCCTGCGTAACATCATCAAAGGCTAGCTGCTCTTCTTCGCCTCACCCGTTATCTCCGCAAGATCCTTGAGAACCTCTTCCGGCTTCCATTCGTTGCCGCGATAGACGCGCGCGACCTTGCCATCGGGACCAATGATGGCGGTCCGTAGGGAATGGATGATCTGATCCTTTTCGGGCCAATAGCTCAGGCCAAAGAACTCAGCCGCGGCCTTGATCTCGTCTTTGGTCCCGGTGACAAAGTCCCAACGCTTAAAGCCCTGACCGCCGGTGTATGGCAACGCGTAACGACGCAGCACCCCCGGCCGGTCATAGGCCGGATCCACCGATACGCTCAGGAGGTGAACTTGCCCAGCAAGACCCTTCTCCTCGATCGCATTGTTGATCGCCGCGAAGTTGGAGCTCATGAGTGGGCAATAGTCTGGCAGGGGGCATCGGGTATAGATGAAGGTGAGCAGCACTGTTCGACCCCGATACTGTTGCAGGTGAATCTTCTTGCCGTCCTGGGTGACGAATCGCAGGTCGGGCACTTCGTCACCAGGCCTCGGTTCGACAACGACCTCTTTTCCGATAGCCGGACCGGCGCTGGTAATGATGGGATTCTCAAGCCAGGTTCGACCTGTATCGACAACGAGTGTTGCCTGGATGGTGGCTCCCGGTTGAAGGTCGCTGAATGCCCAGTCGTCGACCAGCGTGAAGGGCATTGTCATGGCGTCCATATAACCAACAATCGCCTGGTGATCGATCGTTACCTTCTTGTTTGGCCGGTCGACGGCGACCACCTTGCCTCTTACTTCAAATCGCTTTGCACTTTCGGAAGGTTGCGGCGGTTTCGATCCGCATCCAACCAGGAGAAGAGCCAGCAGTAGCACGCACATTGTGAGGACGGGGCTGTTATTTCGCATTCTCTCCCTGCACCAAGAATTTACTGTCGAATGATTGACTACGGACGCGCCGATTCTAGCATGCGCGGAGACAGGCTCGGAGCCTCAATAGGTGTCGCTCAAATAGGTTTCATATGAAGCGAGTCGAAATCCGTGAGCTTCAATCGCACCGCGCAGACGCGGACTCAGCAGGGCCGCAAGTTCGAGCTCACCGCCGGGATTATCCAATCGCTCCGCTTCGCTGGCCTCCGCCGTCCGTGGATGAAGATATATCTCACCGCCTCCACCCTCGAGCAGGGAGACGAGCTCAATCAGATAGCTCTCGGTCAGACGACCCGATTGAAGGAGACCGTGGACAACTCGAGGCACCAGGAAATCGCGACCCGCGACCTGCCTGCGACAGTGCGCGCCCAGACGACCGAAGACGAGTGACAGTATCGTGTTCGCGGCAAGGTTTCGGCGCGTGATCCGAAAGTGCGGCCACCTTTGTCCTGTAACTATTCTGACGCGGCGAACATCAAACTCCTCGCACAGATTCAACAGCTCTCGGAAGACTACTGGATGCATGTGCAGATGATTGTGGCCATCGACGTGCGAGAGGCGAAGGCCTGTCGTGGCGAACCGCTCGAACTGCGCCCGCATTTCGCTCCGCAGTTCGCGGCGGGCCGCGGGATGGAAGAAGTATTTGAGACCCGCAAGAAATGGGCTTCTTGAAAAGTTTCCGGCGCGGTCGACGAGATGCGGGATTTGCGCCTGCGCCAGGGTTGATTTCCCGAGGACCAGGGAAAGGTGAAGCCCTACTGCAAGACTGGAATGTGCCCGCGCGATTTCGACTGCTTCAGTGGCTGCAGCCTCGTTCACCATCAGACTGGCGCTCGTCAGTATTCCGCGCCGGTGCGCCTGGAGGATCGCCTGGTTAACGGCAGGCGAATATCCAAAATCGTCCCCATTGATGATCAAGGGTTGCAATGAGGTGGCCCTCGGAGAGTTCGCAAGCGTCGGAGCTGTGTTCCTCTGCATGATGGGCTCTATGCACTGCGGAAAATTGGTCTTACAACTCCCCTTGAAGCACCGCCGCGATGGCTTCAATCTCGATCAGAAAGCCGTCATGCAGGTCCCTTGTCGGGACCACCGCGCGAGCGGGACGATTGTCGCCCATGA
>JBDTUW010000053.1:0-12114 GCA_040007555.1 Acidobacteriota bacterium
CGACGCGCGCGATGTCGAGAAAGAACGCGCGACAGATAATGCAAGGCCCTTCACTCACACGATGAACGCGACTGGTGTCAATAATCCGTCGCAGTTCAGCCTCGATACGTTTTCGGTGAACTACCACGGCTACGCTCATACCCATCTCGATGCTCTCTGTCATATGTTTTACGAGGGGAAGATGTACAACGGAATTCCCCGCGAAGAGGTGAGAGAGACTGGCGCGGCCCGGCTCTCTATTCTCAACCTGAAACAGGGCATCTTTACTCGCGGAATTCTCATGGATATGGCGAGACATAAGGGATTGCCGTATCTGGAGCCAGGAACGCCGATATATCCCGCAGACCTTGAAGCGTGGGAGAAGAAGGCGGGAATCAAGGTCGGAAGCGGTGATGTGGTGTTCATCCGCACCGGTCGATGGGCGCGACGCGCGGCCCTCGGACCATGGGATGTTGCAAACAGCGCGGCAGGACTGCACGCTTCGTGTGCGAGATGGCTCAAAGAGCGCGACGTTGCGATCATCGGAAGCGATGCGGCAAGCGATGTTGTTCCCTCTGGCGTCGACGGAGTCTCACTCCCGATTCATCAGTTGACGCTGGTTGCGTTGGGTGTGCATATCTTCGACAACTGCGATCTTGAGGCGCTTGGCGAAGCGACGGCGGCGCGCCGACGCTGGGAGTTCCTGCTGACAGCCTCACCACTTGCGGTACCGGGCGGAACCGGCTCGCCGCTGAACCCGATCGCCACCTTCTAGTCAACCTCTGACGTGCTGCCTGAGGTTAGAAGTGCGGGAGAATGATCTATGTTCCACGGTCAATGGCGCGCAAGTGCGTTGTCAGCAGCAGCAGCTGCTTTCCTGCTGACACTGGCTGCGACCAGAGTCACTGCACAGATCAGTACCGACATCATCGAAAAGTATCGCGCTGAGCTGCAGAAGCAGGGGACTGATCCCGGCATGAAGCGCGAGCGCGGGACTTTGTCCGAGGATTGGCTCTTTGAGCTTCCCGAAGGTGTTACTTCGCGACAGGTGACGTTTTACTCCGATGGCACGCCTTGCTACGGCCGGCTGTTCTTTCCCAAGGGCTTTAGATCACAGGGCAAGTGGCCCGGCGTGGTCGTTGGACATGGCATCAACGCGCAGGCTGTCGGAATCGAAAGATACGCCGCTCGTTATGCCGAACGAGGCCTTGTTGCCATGGCGATCGACTATCGCACCTACGGCTACAGCGGCGGAGATGTCATGTTGCTCGAGCCCGACACGACCACGGACGAGCGCGCGGTGTGGGAGAAGGAAGCTCGAGTCAAGATCAAACGGACGAACCTCAACAACTTCCGCGAGACCGAGGACTTTCGCGCCGCCATTTCATATCTGCAGACCGAACCGGGTGTTGATCCTGAGCAAATCGGTATCTGGGGATCGAGCAATGGAGCCAGCGTCGTGCTGATGGTTGCTGGTCTGGACGCTCGGGTGAAAGCTGTCGTTGCTCAGGTCGGCGCAGCTGGAGGGCTCAACTCAAGTGGCCCTGTCGCTATCTCGCCACAGATGCTCGAAGACGGGATCAAACGCGCCCGAACTGGCCAGGGTGGGGAAGCTGACGGCGGCTTTTCGTTTCGCAGCAAGATTGATTCGTGGAGCGGTCAGGTCAACCGTGAGTTCCGAGCCGGCGCAATGCTCCCCCGTATTCCAGACTCCACCAAAATCCTCTGGATTCCGGCGGAGAAGGACGAGCTGCTACCGCCACGCGGACCAAGTGGGCCTTTCGCGGCATCGAAGGCCTTCAAGGGGACTTCGCAGGTGATCGAGATTCCGTACATCACCCACTTCCAGATTTATTCCAACGCAGCCTTTGAAGTGAGTTCAACCCTCGCTGCCGACTGGTTCCTCAAATACCTTGGCGCGTCGAAGTGAACCGATTTGTCCAGCAGGTGCCGGATCGGTGCCCGCGACAAGCTCCCTGGAGATCTTATACAAATGAAGCAAGGCCTCCCGACGTCCCTTCTGCAGTGCCTCCGGGTGTCTTTCCTGATTTCAGTGATGGTGACTTCGCTGCTCTACGTATCAGCGTTAGGGCAGGCAGCGCTGACGGCGGCTCGCAAGGGCGCCTCTCCCCGACAGACCGTAACGCTTCCGCCTGGCGTGACCTCACGGGATGCGCGATTCTACAGTGAAGGCGTCGAATGTCACGGAAGGATATTTCTACCGGCGGGATTTTCTGTGGAGGCGAAACTGCCCGCAGTGGTTCTTGCTCCTGGATGGGGCGAGACGTCGATTTCAGTGGAGAGCTTTGCAGCACGCTTCGCGGCACGCGGTCTGGTAGCAATGGTCATCGATTATCGGGGCTGGGGAAGAAGCGGCGGCTATCTGCAGACCGTCGATCAGGTGAAGACAGATGATCGCCTTCGGTTCTCGCAGATGACGGCGAAAGTTCGCATCACGCGAGGGCGGCTGCTGCCCCAGCAGCAGATTCTCGATATCCGCAACGCGCTTTATTATCTTCAAGGTGAACCGGGAGTCGATCGCGCGCGAGTGGGTATCTGGGGTACTGATATGGCTGGCGGGCACGTGATCGTGACTGCTGCGAACGATGCCCGCATCGTAGCCGCCGTTGCTCAGCTACCCGTGATTGAAGGCCGGGATACACCGAGACGGGCTTCTGCGCCGACTGGAAGCCTGCTCATTGGCGAGCAGAAGCGTGCGCGGCTAGGACAAACAGGTGCCCCATCCCGGGCTGGAATGGTGGACGTTGAATCGCAGCTTGCCGTTGCGGAATACCACCCATTCTGGGCGGTCGATCAGATTCCGGCGAGAACGGCGGTGCTCTTCATTCTGGCTGAGAAGGATGTAAAGGCTAAGAATGAAACCGCTCTGGCAGCATCGAAGCTGCTCAAGGGGCCGACCGACGTCGTGACGATTCCTGGCGTGACGCCCGCACAATTCGCTCATGAACCGGCCATCGATGCAGCGGCGGTCGCGGCTGCGGACTGGTTTCTTAAGCACCTCTAGCTAAGCTAGGCCCTGATCGTCGTACCTCCTCCACTCCCCGCCACCGCTGCGTTAAGATAGACTCGGAAGCGACGCCGCGCGCCCGTAGTCTCAATACCAGAACGCAGAGAGCGAGGTCATGCCCACATCTGGTTTAGAACAACTCGACGATCGCGATACATTTAAGGTGCCACGCCGCTTTTTTCTCGCGATCTTTGTTTTCTGCCTGGTGGGAACTGGCGCTGAGTTGCTGCTGCTCGAACACTTCGAAGGCTTTTGGCAAAAGGTTCCCCTCATTCTCATGTTGGCCAGCCTGATCGCTCTCGGCTGGCACTTTCTCAATCGCCGGCCGGCAAGCGTCCGCGTGTTTCAGGGTATGATGATCCTGCTGCTGACGGGCGGTGGGGCCGGACTGATACTGCACTTTCTCGGAAATGTTGAATTCGAGCGAGAAATGCATCCGGATGCGGCTGGGTTTAGACTATTCGTCGACGCGCTCATGGGCGCAACACCGGCGTTGGCGCCGGGAACGATGATGCAACTCGGCCTGCTTGGCCTGGCCTACACTTATCGCCATCCGGCGCTGGTCAGTCGGAATCTTGCGGTGAACAAGGGTGAGATCAAATGAACAGACTAAAACTACTATCCGTAGCCATTGGGATATTGTCAGTCATGATTTTGGCTGGTGCCGGTCGAGTCGACGGCCAGGCTGGGCGCAGCCAGGGCGTGTTGGATGCGAACATTGCGGGTGAGAAGGACCTGCTTGCAGTTCCGAACCTCAACGCGACACTAGTCAAGGGAATCATCGATCGCCGGCCCTTTCTCAGTCCTACGGACTTGAATGCGTATCTTAGCCAGTCTCTTTCGAAGGAGCAGCTAGCTCAGGTGTACGGCAAGATATTCATTGCCATTAATCTCAATACTGCGCCAAAGGAAGAGATACTTATGATCCCCGGAACGGGGAATCGGATGCTGCGCGAGTTTCTGGAGTATCGCCCCTACAAGGCGCTTGCTCAATTCCGCCGCGAGATAGGCAAATATGTGGATGCAAAGGAAGTGGAGCGGCTTGAACAGTATGTCTTTGTGCCGATCAGTCTCAACAACGCCACGGACGAAGACATCCTCACCATTCCAGGTGTGGGCCCGAGAATGCTTCGCGAGTTCAAGGAGTATCGTCCCTACCAGAACATTGAACAGTTCCGGCGCGAGATCGGAAAGTACGTCAATGCTAAAGAGGTGGCTCGGCTCGAACGATATGTCACATTGAACTAGGCGCTATGTCACCGGGGCTGCCGCGTGCGAAAGCCATGCACAACAGATCTAGTGACAGCCGCCCGTGGAACCGGCTCCGGCGAAGGCGCGATGATGTTCGTCACACGCACCACGAAGTGCCTGATCGACTCGCGGTTCGATATTGGCTTCAGTCTGATCGTAAACCAGCGCAAGTTCGCTGATGACAAGATACCGGGCACGGTCGAGCATTCGCTTCTCGCGGAATGAGAGGGGCTTTTGCTGGTTGAGGAAGGTCAGTGTCTTGAGAACTTCAGCGACGGAGAAGAGATCGCCAGTTCGCATGCGGTCTGAGAACTCGCGAAACCGATTTTTCCATTCGGAAGGCGGTGTTGAAAAATCCTGAGCAAGCACCTTCAACAGCGTCTGACATTGACTGTTCGCGATTGGGGAACGCAGGCCGATCTCGTCGGCGTTCCTTGTCGGGACCATGACCAGCGAATTATTGAATCGGAGTCGTAGAAGATAGTATTCGTCTTCTCGTCCGCCAATTTCGCGAGTGTCGATTTCTTCGACCACTGCCACGCCATGATTTGGATAGACGACCTTCTGCCCAACCTTAAAGACCACACGCCCTCCCTTTTCGCTGGGACTGCCCACGCCGATAGGTCTAGCCAGCGGTGGACTGAATAAAGAGGCCGAAAAAGTCTAACACCGTGTCGCGAGGAGCGTCAAGAAAAGGTCTCCAGGAGGACTTCTACTTGAACTGCATGGTCAATGTATTCGCCTCAAAGCCATCAACCTTGACGACAATATCGACGACGCCTCGCCCCGCCAATGACCTTGGAAGCACTCCGACATTAACCTGATCGAGTCCGACATAACCGGGCGCGGCATTTGCATACAAGACGGAAACAGCCGTGCCGCCAATGGTCACGGTCACACCGCCGGTGCCGCTGTTGAATCGCAGTCCCGTACCATAGAGCACCAGCACGAGCAGATCTTCCGCGGGGCCAAAGTCGATGGGATTTGCGATGAATGCATTCGGGCCAGGCTGATAACTGGCGACCTCTTCGATCAACTGAGTCTGACCGCGGATGCGATATATCTGTGCAGCTGCGACGCCCGTCCCGCTGACATTGGCACTGAAGAAGCCGGGCGCAACCGGCGCGATAAATACGTTACCTATCGAAATCCTCCCGTCAGCACTCGTCACGGTGATGGTAGCTGCTCCCGAAGCCACGCCGTCCGGGATTAGATAATTGCACTGACCTGGCGAAACGAAAAACAAAGGGGCGTTCTTCGAGACCAGGGCGCTGTCCACAAATTTGATGGTGGTCCCGGCCAGGGAAGTCGGGAGTGGAATGCTTCCGGCAACAGCGATGTCAGTTGCGAGACCTGCTCCAAAGACCGCGACAATTGACTGCGGCGCGAATGCGATCGTCGAGTAACTCGCAGCAGAGGCGCTGGTTGCCTTTGCAAAGATGACAATGGTGCCTGGAGTAAGGGTGACAGCGCTTGTCGGAATGTTGGATGCGTCTGCTCTGACAAACTCACGCGGGATGGGCTGGTCGCCGAAACCAACTACCGCTAAAGAATTGCCGGTCGTGAGTGCCGCAAGGCGGATATCGACCAGTCGATGTTTGCCCGGCGCAAAACTGGTCCCGAATGGCAAGCTGACCGCGATGCCTACGCGACCATTCTCCTTCTGAAGCTCGTTGGTCAGTACCGTAGTACCCGCAGGAAGAGTTGGCGAAGGCGCGACGGAAACAAATGTGAATTGAGTGGTATTGAAGGTGACACTAAATCCAATTGTGTTCTCGTCGCCGATGACATCCATGTCGACGGAGACGATGCCTTCGGTCTGCCGCTCGATCGACGTCTCGGGGACACTCAGCGTACGTTGCGCGTATGCGTGTGCTGTTGGTACAGAGATGATGACAAAGAGCAGCAGCGAGAATCTGGCCACCAGAATTGAGAGCGGCTTGCAACTTCCAAGCATGTAATTCATATGCGAAGTATTACTTTCTAGAGTGACTGGTGATTGGGATGTCAGTCGAGATTAGCACAGGAGC
This sequence comes from Acidobacteriota bacterium, assembly GCA_040007555.1. Taxonomy (GTDB): domain Bacteria; phylum Acidobacteriota; class Blastocatellia; order RBC074; family RBC074; genus JANNRD01. The sequence continues at coordinate 6,289 of JBDTUW010000053.1, forward strand.
GACATAGATGGGTACCCCTGCGGTCCAGATTTGAGCGCAGTTCTTCCAGAAAATGTCGCGAAGAAAATGGGCGATGCGACGAGTGCTTTATTTGGCGAGTGGAGTGGCCATGGGCGGAAGACGACGGAATCGATCCCCGATCCAGGTAGCAACAAGCCAGAGCGCGCAAACACTGACGATGCCGAGGGAGAGCCATTTACCGTAGATACCGTCCGGGGACAGTATCTCGGTTGCTTCGTGCCACGCTTCACTGCGGGCGCCGAAGATGCCGCTTTCGGCGAATTCGTGGAAGGTGTAGAGAGCTATTTGAAACATGAAGAGAACGAGAAAGAGAGTGGTTACCTGGAAGAACCTCTTCATATTGACGAGGTGCCCGAATCGCGCCCAGAGGAGTGCGAAGACGGATGCTCCGACTAGCCCGAGGATTGCGCCGGTGAGGTAATCACCGCGGACCTGAGCGAGCATGAGGGCGGTTTCCATACCTTCGCGAGTGATCATCAGGACCGAAAAGAGGAAGACACCGGCGAAGGCAAGCCAGCGGGGTCGGTCGCTGGAGACGGCATTAAGGCGGTCGTGCATTTTTGAGGTAAATTTGGGCGCGACACGGCGCATATGAATGATGAGAGTCGCAACCAGCACAATCGCGATGAGTCCAAAGATGCCGGACCAAAGCGATTCGTTGACTCCCTGTTTGAGGAGATAGCTCATGTAGAGGCTGGCAGCGATGGAGCCGGCGATTGCCGCGTAGACTGCGGGCTGAAGCCATTTTTGATTGGTTTTCTTGAGGTAAGAAAATATGATGGCGACGATCAGAAACGCCTCAAACCCTTCACGCAGAACGATTATGAATGCCTCTAACATAAGCTCTTACCCTTCATCAGTTAAAACTTTCCGCCCGAGGCGCTCCGCAGCTATCAAGGACTTGCACCCATCCAACGGTTTGTCACGCGTTACTTCTGTTTCTCACACCCGCGATCCTTTACTATACGTCAATTTGAAAGTCGTTTTCAACACGAAACCAAAAAAAAACCGAGAAGATTTTGTCGAGGGAGAGGGAGACTAGCGGGACGGGTTAGCGGGTTCCGACGGCGCTTGTCAGCTCAAACTTGAGTTCGCCGAAGCGCGTGCGGATGGCGAGGTATAGCGGTATCCGGCGTTGATCGTCACTAATCCAGACCTGAGCGATCACCTGTTTTCCATCACGATCCAGCACATCCAATTGCACTGCTCCAACTGTTCCAAACGGCACCGTTACCCGCTCCTGCTTCACTCCCCGCACAGTCAGTACCACCGGACGATGATTCGCATCCAGAAGCGTATAAGAGTAGGCCACACCGGGCCGGAGGTCGGACGCCCGCACGGCGTAAAAAAGCGAAATCAGGTCAAGTGATCCGGGCGTCACCCGAAAATGAGTGCCGTTTGTCAGTCGCACCGAACCGTCAGCGTAGTTGGCCGTCACCTGCTTCTTCCTCGCGCCTTCGCTCAACCTCGTCTCGGTTCGCACCGGATATAGCGTCTTGACATCGACCAGACTAATCATCTGATCATCAACATCGATCAGGCTCCGCGCGAGACCATTTGTCGATGCCTCGCCAACCAGCTCCATGACCCTCTGTTCTCCAATCCAGCCGCGCTGTCTTACTGAAAAACTTGCGTTCCCCACTGAAACAAAACTCGCCCACGAAACTTGATAGTTAAGGCGTTCACCCACGCTAAAAGGCCGACTGCGTTCCAGCTCTGCGAAAAGCTCGCCACTGCCCTTTGGGCCCTCCGCAAATTTCTCCCTGGCCAGAATCTGCTTGGGTCGCGGGTTCACTTTGAAGCTCGAAAGCTCGGCTCTAACTTCGCCAAATGGCAAGCGTCCTGAAATTAACAGCGGCAAACGCTGCTTATCCGTCGACATCCACAAACGGATTCGGTACTTGCTCTTTCCTTTCGCGGTCAATTCGATGACAGTTGAATCGTAGCTCCCGAGCTGCGTCTGGACGCGCGCTTTCTCTTTCGCTTCCGCTTCGATTTCCAGGAGCTCACGGCCAAATAACGCTACAAATCTGGTTTTTGCCCCGGGCTCGAGCGGCCGGACGCGCAGTGCGTAGACCAGGGAAGCCAGGTCGAAAGTGTCTGCCGGTAGCGGGACCGAGGATTCATCGCTAAATCGCGCCGTCCGACCCTCTTGATCCAGGATCACCGTTTCGACACTTCTTATCGCTCCCTGCCGCGTCGAGTTCTCGAGTCGATGCGGGAGCATCGTCGCCCCGTGAACGTAAGATGTGTATTGATTGTCCAGCTCAAGAAAGATCGAGCGCGCCTGTCCTACCGTCTGGACACGAGTTTGTAACTGAAAGCCCTCGTGGCCAAAATACCCGCCCTGATCAACAACCTGCATTTCGAGCCGCGCCGCGGTTCCAAAACTGGCCCAGGAAACATTGAAAGAGAGCGATTCTCCGATCGTGAACGGTAGTGTGCTGCTGGAAGTGGGCGTCGCCGAATTGTCTGCCGTTGGCCGTGCCGGAGGAGTCAAAGTACCCGGACCCTTCTGCGCAAAGAGCCGATAGTCGAAGCTCATCGCGCACAGGGCGACCAGCACCAGCAAAGTCCCACGTTGGATAAACCCAGTCATCAAAGCTCTTTACGCACTCCAAATGCTTGCCCGTGACACCGGCTCGCAGCCGTGCGGACGGACGGGGGCCAATACCAATAAACTCTGGCGGACTCAGGCTTAAACGCCCCCTGCGACCGCAAGTTCGATTTCTTCAACGATTTTCTCCGCCGCAGCCACCGGGTCCGCAGCCGCCGTAATCGGCCGTCCTACCACCAGATAGGTTGCCCCCAACCGTATTGCCTGGCCTGGGGTCAAAACCCGGCTCTGATCGTCATGTACCGTCCCAGCCGGCCGGATGCCCGGGACGAGCACAACAAAATCCGGACGTTTCACTGCCCGGCGGACTGGCTCGATCTCAAGTGCAGATGCGACTACGCCGTCGACTCCTGCTGAGTCACAGAGGCTCGCAAGGCACGCCACCTCGTCCTCGATCGTCCGCGACACGCCGACCTCCCTGAGAGATTCCTCGTCATGGCTGGTCAGTACCGTGACGCCAAGAATGATCGGTGCGCGCACCCCCAGTCGATCGGTTGCCTCTTTCACCGAGTCTACCGTCATAACCATCATGGCACGTCCGCCGAGAGCATGCAGGTTGAAGATTGACACTCCCAGGCGAGTCGCCTCGACAGCTGCCTTTGCCACGGTGCTTGGGATGTCGTGAAACTTCAGATCCAGGAAGACCTCCTCTCCCAGCTCAACGATCCGCCTGACAATAGAAGGTCCTTCCGAGGTAAAAAGCTGCTTACCGACCTTGAACATACCCGCCAAACCCTTCAATTGACGGACCAGGGTCAGCGCCTGTTCTCCAGTCTCGACATCAAGCGCGACCACCAGCGGGTTGACCTTTTCTCGCAACAATTGATTCATTGGTGTCTCGGGTCTGCCCACCGGAACTACTCCGGAAGAGGAAGCTTGAGCAATCGTGCCGGGTCGAGATAGATTCCGTTCCAACGGACAGCCACGTGTAGATGCGGGGCAGTGACGCGACCGGTGGCACCGCTCAAACCGATAGTCTGAGACTTCTGAACCCTGTCACCCTCCTTCACATCGATCTGAGAAAGGTGCAAATAGAGGGTCAGCAGCCCCTGGCCATGATCCACCACGACGCAGTTGCCTTCGAAGAACAGTTCGCGCGCGAGCACGACGGTTCCCGTATTCATGGCCTGTATCGGAGTGCCCGGTCCCGCCCGGAAGTCGAGACCCTGATGCACGCTTTGCACCTGTCCATTAAACGTTCGCTGCGTGCCAAATGGTTCAGTTATCACGCTCTTGATGGGCGCTACAAAAACACCAGCCCAAATCCGCCGAGGGCTGATTAGCCGACTAAAAAGTGCCTTTTTGAGTACCTGTTCGGCAGCAATACGAGCTGCTGTTTGAGGGTCGGGCTCAGTGAATTCACGGGCAACACTCAGCGCGCTGGAGCGATAGCTTGCTCGCTTGACCGTCAAAGTCTCATTCTGAAGGCTTCTCACTCCGCGGAGTGTTTCACCATCCAACACAAGCGGATAGCGGCCTGGGGTCACCTCGAGCGCGACACCCGATAAGCCGATCCAATCCCTGCTCCCTTCATCAAGTTCAAAGGAAACCTCCTTGCCCATCCAGGTAGCCGTCAACGATCTGAGCGGCTCGCTGGCTCTGACGCGGAGCATAAAAGGGGCACCATTTACCAGAGAAAGTGGCTCCCACGCGACAAGCAACCTTGCTGCTGGGGCTACTGGGGCTCCCGGTGCACGGGTCGTCCGTGGTCGCTGTGCTACCTGGTCTGCAAAAATAGCCAGTGGACAGCAGAAGAGGATAGTCAGCGGGAGCCAGACCATCTGCCGCCAATCAATTACTCCGATTTTTTTCAATCTCCCTCTCACTATCCGATCCTCACTGTACCCACGATCTCGTGGATGTTCTCGAGTTTCTCGTTGGCGGCAAACTCCGAGAGCCCGTCAATGATTCTGATAGCCGCGCCAGGGTCGTAGAAGCTGGCGGTGCCGACCTGTATCGCGCTGGCTCCGGCGATCATGAATTCCAGGGCATCCTCGAGGTCGGCGATCCCGCCGATCCCAATCAGCGGGATACTGACCGCCCGCGACGCCTGAAACACGCACCTGATGGCGATTGGCTTGATTGCAGGTCCGGAGAGGCCGCCGGTGACGTTTGCAAGTCGCGGCCGGCGAGTCTTGATGTCTATTGCCATTCCAACCGCCGTGTTGATCAGAGAAAGGGCATCCGCACCTGCTTCCTCGACTGCGCGAGCCACCAAAGCGACATCGGTCACGTTGGGGGACAGTTTGACTATCACAGGGCGACGCGTGGTCTGTTTCACTGCGCGAGTCACTTCCGCAGCCTGCGAAGGGTCGTTCGCGAAGGATTGCCCTCCCGCCTTGACGTTCGGACACGAAATGTTCAATTCGTATCCGTCAATACCCTCGCCATCCTCGAGGATTTCAATCGCCTCGATGTATTCTTCAACAGTGTAACCGAAGACGTTCGGGATAATGCGGGTGTCAAACTCGCGGAGCAGGGGCAGCTTCTCCGTGACAAACGCGAGCGCTCCGATATTCTGCAGCCCAATCGCGTTAAGCATGCCGCCGTGCGTTTCGACGATGCGCCACGGGGCGTTGCCACGCATCGGCTGTGCTGAAAGGCCCTTCGTGCAAATACCTCCAAGACGGTTGAGGTCGATCAGTTCCTTCATGTCCAGGCCATAACCACAGGTTCCGCTTGCGGTCATCACCGGATTGTTGAACCTAATGCCCACGATCTCAGTCTTTAGACGCGGATCAATCGACATGACTACCAGTGCAGCTCCTCACCGAGAAAAACCGGCCCGTCCGTACAGACCTTCTTGTAGACAAATCCCTCCGCGCAGTCGGCCTTGACCGCCACACCGCAACCGACGCAGATGCCAAAACCGCAGGCCATCGGGGATTCGAGAGAAAGTTGACTCGGCAGGCCCATACTCGCGGCAATCTGCGCTACTCGATGCAGCATGGGATCTGGTCCGCAGGCGTAAACCACCGCCTTGTAATCGTCGCCCAGAGATTGTTCGAGGAGATACTTTTCAAAAGGAGGTGTGACGAATCCCTTTTCCTGCTGCTCCAGTCTGGGCCGTGGCGCACATGCGGATGGACGGCGAGGGCCTGGCGCCAGAGGCCGCGCGGCAAGGCTATCTGATGCTGCTACGCCTGTTCCTGACGCCGTCCTTGATGATCCTTGGCTTCTTTGCCGCC
>JBDTUW010000054.1:0-12090 GCA_040007555.1 Acidobacteriota bacterium
GGAATGGCTCATTTGCTTGAGCACATGGTCTTCAAGGGCAGCCCGAAGCACACCAACATCCCACAGGAGCTGACCGAACACGGCACTCGCCCGAATGGGTCGACCTGGTATGATCGAACCAATTATTTCGAGACTTTTGCCGCAACCGATGAGAACCTGCGCTGGGCATTCGATCTCGAATCCGATCGCATGATCAATTCCTTCATCGCCAAGAAGGACCTCGACAGCGAGATGACTGTCGTCCGTAATGAGTTTGAGATGGGCGAGAACAGCCCCTCAAACGCGCTCATCGAGCGCATCTTCTCTACCGCCTACATCTGGCACAATTACGGAAAATCCACGATCGGCGCTAAGTCTGATCTCGAAAACGTGCCGATCGACAGGCTCCAGGCCTTCTACCGTCGATACTATCAGCCGGACAACGCGGTACTTCTGGTCGCCGGGAAGATCGATGAAGGCAAGACGCTGGAGCTCGTGCAACAGTATTTCGGCGCGATCCCTCGTCCGACGCGGGTGCTCCCTCGCATCTACACTGAAGACCCGGTGCAGGACGGCGAAAGAACAGTTGTCGTCAGGCGGGTTGGAGATACGCAGCTCGTGGCGAGCGCCTATCACGTTCCGCCCGGGGCGCATCCGGACGCGGCGGCTGTCAGCATCCTTCTCCAGATAATGTCAGATACGCCCTCTGGACGCCTGCACAAGGCGCTGGTTGAAACGAAGAAGGCGGCAAGTGCTTTCGGCTTCCCATATTTCTTTGCCGAGCCCAATCTCTTCGTGGTTGGCGCCGAAGTCAGACTGGAGTCACCGGTTGAGCCGGCTCGCGACGGGTTGCTCGATGTCATCGAGAACGTCGGCAAGAGTCCGATCACAAAAGAGGAAGTCGAGAGGGCGCGCGCCCAGATGCTCAAACAGATCGAACTCAATCTCAACTCTTCGGAGCAAGTCGGCCTTGAGTTGAGCGAGTGGGTTGGGATGGGTGACTGGCGATTGCTCTTTATCAATCGGGATCGTTTGCGAAAGGTGTCGGCCGAGGACGTTCAACGCGTCGCGACCGCATACCTCAAACCATCCAATCGGACGCTGGGTCTGTTCGTGCCGACGCCGAAGCCGGATCGCGCGGAAGTGCCTTCGGTTCCGGACGTGGTGGCGATGGTCAAGAACTACAAGGGCGACGTTGCGATCGCGACCGGTGAAGCGTTCGATCCTTCGCCAAGCAACATCGAGTCACGAACGACTCGCAATGCGGTTGGCGGAATCAAGCTCGCGCTGCTGCCAAAGAAGACCCGTGGCAACACGGTTGTTGCCAACTTGATTCTTCATCTTGGCGACGAAAAGAGTTTGATGAACCGCGACACAGCTGGCAGCCTCGCCGCATCAATGCTCATGCGCGGCACCAGCAAGCGAACGAGACAGCAAATTCAGGATGAACTGGATAAGCTCAAGGCTCGTGTCAGCGTCAGCGGCGGTCCAACGGCGGTTAATGTGACGATCGAGACCGTACGAGACAATCTGCCTGCCGTGGTGAAACTGGTCGGCGAAGTTCTGCGCGATCCGAGTTTCCCCGCAGGCGAATTCGATCAACTCAGGCAGGAAGAGCTTGCCGGCATTGAACAGTCGAGAAGCGAACCGACAAATATCGGCTTTATCGAGTTCCAGCGACACACTCGACCGTATCCGAAGGGACACGTCAACTACGTCTCAACGCCTGCTGAGGGCATTGCTGACTTGAAGGCGGTTACGCTGGACGAGGTGAAGAAGTTTTACAAGGACTTCTATGGCGCTCAACAGGGCGAATTCTCCGTGGTTGGTGATTTCAACGAAGGCGAGGTCGCGAAGCTGACTGCCGATGTATTTGGAGGCTGGAAGGCGCCTCAGCCGTTTGTCAGGATTGGCGAGACGTATCGGGACGTTCAACCACTCAACAAGGCTCTCGAGACGCCGGACAAGGCCAATGCCTTCTTCATCGCCGGACTGAATGTTAAACTTCGTGATGATGACCCCGACTACCCCGCACTCGTTCTGGGCAATTACATGCTCGGGGGCGGTTTCCTCAATTCCCGATTGGCCGCACGGATCCGTGGCAAGGACGGGTTGAGCTACAACGTCGGCTCGCAGGTGCAGGCGAGTTCGCTCGATCAGTCGGGCCTCTTTCTCGCGTTTGCGATCTACGCCCCACAGAACGTCACCAAACTTGAGGCCGCTTTCAAGGAAGAGATCGCGAAGGCGATCAAGGATGGCTTTACCGAGGAAGAAATCAAGGCTGCCAAGTCGGGCTGGCTCCAATCGCGACAGGTTAGTCGTGCCCAGGATAATGAGCTCGCCGGCCGTCTGAGGAATTTCCTCTATATCAACCGTACCCTCGCCTGGGATAGTGACTTTGAGGCGAGGGTAGGTGCCCTGACCGCGGCGCAGATTACCGCGGCTATTAGAAAGTTTATCGATCCGACGAAGATCAGCATCATCAAGGCTGGTGATTTCGCGAAGTCGATGAGCAAGGCTGGGCAGTAGGCAGCGTGGGGGGCAGGGCCTGTCCCTGCCCCCGTTTCGTGACGGAGAACCCAACGCAAGGACGAGCCCTGGCCCTTACGTTACCGAAAACCCGGGCAGCGACAAGCCCTGCCCCAGCGGCCGAATTTCCGGCTTTCAACCATGAGGCTATCTTCAGCCCGCGATGCCCTTCTGGCGTTCCTGTTCCCCACCTTCTGCCAGGTGTGCGGCGCGATTGTAGATTCCTGGGATGACGGAATTGTCTGCGCCAAATGCTGGTCGGATTGTGACTGGCCACCACGAACAATCCGCTGCCAGAAGTGCGGAATTCCAACCAACTCCTCGACTTTGATCTCCTGCGGTGCTTGCGGGCCTCTGAGTTTCACCGAGGCTCGCGCCTGTGGCCCATATGCCGGCGCATGGCGCGAAGCGGTGCTCTGGCTCAAGAAGCATCCCCAGATTGCGCCTCGAATCGGGGCGTCCCTCGATGCAACATTCCGGGAACTCGCGCGCCATCATCAGATCGATTCTCTATTGCCAATACCGCTCCATCCCGATCGAGAGGCTGCCCGTGGTTTCAACCAGGCTGCAGTGATCGCCGAATTGCTCTCGCGCAGCAGCGGGCTGCCGATCGATATGGCCAGCCTTGTACGAATTTCCGCAACCACCCGGCACCGGGCCGGGATGGATGCCGCTGAGCGGGCGAGATCGCTCAGACGCGCCTTTCATGTCAGGGCCCTTCGCCGCGTGCGGGGACGCGGAATCCTGCTCGTTGATGACCTCATGACCACCGGAGCTACTGCTCACGAAGTAGCCGCCGTTCTTTGCGAAGCTGGAGCCCGCGAAGTGTGCATTTTGACAATGGCGCGTGTCATATCGGCGCCGCTTTGGGGCAAACGGCTTGCTCTAGCGTAGCTCGGCTGATTAACATAGGGCACACCTTCTGATTCGCCCCCCGCTCAGATGTCTGCAACCGGGGTTGAGTGATGAAGTCGGAGGCAAAGTATTTGTGGAATTATGAAACTGCCTTCACTGCTCAGTCTGGTGACAGACGACCTGGCCATCGACCTCGGCACATCGCGCACGCGGGTGTTTGCCCGAGGTCGCGGCATCGTCGTCAACGAGCCCTCACTTCTGGCCTACGACCTTCCATCCCGTGAAGTGGTGGCTGTTGGTCTTGAAGCGATGGAGCTTGAGGGCCGCGCGTCGGAAGACATCCAGATCATTAGTCCGCTTCAGGATGGCGTCGTTGCAGATTCGACATTTGCCGGCAAGTTGATCGAAAGCTACATCCGCAAAGCGCGGGACGGGCGATCGACGCTTTCGCGCCGCGTTCTGCTCTCAATCGCGTCCGACGCCACCGACATCGAGTACTATGCTCTTCGCTATGCGGCTAAGGAGGCGAGCGTCAGCAATGTTCATTTCATCAACAAGGGCATGGTAGCGATCCTTGGCGCCGGCGTTGACCCCGAAGACCAGCGGGCGACGCTGGTCGTGGATGTTGGCGCGGGAACGACGACGATCGCGGCGATGGTACACAATCATTTGATCTTTACCAGAACGCTGCGCGTTGGCGGCAATGATATGGATGCCGCATTGATCGAGATGATCAAACAGAATCACAGCCTGCAAGTTGGTCCGCGGACCGCGGAGCGTGTCAAAATCGAACTTGGGTGTGCGATGCCGTTAGAGCAGGAGCAGACGACGATGGTCAAGGGCCGGAGTACGGTCGCGGGCAATCCTGACATGGCGATCGTCAATAGCATTGAAGTTCATGATGCGACGGACCCCGTCGTGGGTCGCATCGTGACGGCGATTCAGGAAGCGCTCGAGGCGCTTGCGCCCGAAGCTTCCGCGGACATTTACGATCGAGGCATGATACTCGCCGGCGGCGCGGCGCTACTCGCGGGGTTCGATGAGCGGCTCTCGAGGGAAACGGAGCTGGCGGTCAAACTGACGGAAAGCCCGGCGCGAGCAGTCATCCGTGGATTGGGTTTGCTCTTTGAGGACCCGCTAATGCTCCGACGCGCGGTGGTCAAGCACGTTTGAGTACGTGTAGGCTCAAAGCCTTCCGTGACCGCTCCCCAAATCGTCGTTGGTGGGGGTCCCAGAACTTGAGATTGGAATTTCTATGCTATAATCGCCCGTCGGCCAGCCTCTGACACTATGCCTGTCGGCGATGTTCCAGGCCCCGCAGAGAGACAGGTCGGCTTACATTCAGGTCGAGTGAGGTGCGGTCTTCTCAAGTAATCCTCTCACCGGTCACAACTTCCACCCCCTTTATTGTACTGGTCAGGCGCTGGCCCATGACCCGCTCCCACGCGTCTCCCTCAATATTTGCCCTCTTCAGAAGAGTCCTGGACAACTCGCCGCGTCCTGGTTAGTGCAGCTCACTGCCGGGATCATTTGTGGTAAGAGGACCATCGATGAACGGTAGGGTACTCGTTCTCAATTCAACCTACGAGCCGATCAATGTCTGCACGGCGCGGCGCGCGATCGTCCTTATCCTCAAAGGGATTGCGCGGGCAGAGGAACGCCATGACGGGTTCTTTCATTCAACTCGGGCGCGGATTCCAGTGCCTTCGGTCATCCGTCTCACCGAATACGTTCATATTCCCTTTGAGCGGAAGAGCCTCTCGCGCAAGAACATTCTGCTCCGCGATCACAATACTTGTCAGTACTGCGGACGGGTACACACGCCATCCGAATTGACGCTTGATCACGTCATTCCCAAGTCAAAGGGCGGTCACTCGAACTGGGATAATCTCGTCGCGTGCTGCAAACGGTGCAATAACCGCAAGGGTAGTGCACTTCCCGACGAAGCAGGAATGCGCCTGCTTAAACATCCCCAGGCCTTTAGCCTTCACGTTAACCGCCAGATCATGCGCTACCTTGGACGCAGCGATGCCACCTGGAGGAAATACCTCTTCTACGGCACCGAGCACGCGGCGTTCTATTAAATCATTTCCCGTTGGTGCTGAACAAAGCGACCCCTGGCTGCCGCGACTTTGCATGAGAACGGCCGGTCAACTTCGGCGTCGATGTTGAATGTACTCGATGACGGCGGGAGCAAGAGAGATGAAGACGATGGCGAGAATAACAAGAGTGAAGTTGTTCTTGACGACCGGAATGTTCCCAAAGAAGTAGCCCGCATAGACAAAGATCGTGATCCACACGATTCCGCCCACGACGTTGTAGAGCAAAAACCGTGAGTAGGTCATTCGTCCAATGCCTGCGACAAACGGCGCAAACGTCCTGACTATCGGAATGAACCGCGCCAGGATAATCGTCTTTCCACCATACTTCTCATAAAAGGCGTGTGTTCGTTCGAGATGGCGCGGGTTGAGCAGCTTCGAATGCTCACCCTGGAATACTCGCGGGCCCAGCTTGTATCCCACCCAATAATTGGCCGTATCACCGAGGATTGCCGCAACTGAGAGCAGAATCACAAGAATCAGCGGATCAAGCGCACCGCTCGCCGAAAGAGCCCCAATCGCGAACAGCAGAGAGTCTCCCGGGAGAATGGGCGTCACTACCAGCCCGGTCTCGCAAAAGATGATGAGGAAGAGAATGGCGTAGGTCCATGAGCCAAATCGTGTCACGACTTCGACCAGGTGCTGGTCAAGATGCAAGACGAGGTCGATCAGTTGTTTGATTAGATCCATTAGACAGTTGCTCAGGTCTTACCCAGCTGGCTGCGCCGTCTCACCGCTCCCAACCGTGTTGTCCGATCAACTTGACGAATTGGCAGGGGCCGTGGTCTTCCACCACAGTCCCGTTTTCGACGCGGGTAACTCGAGTCAGATGCTGCTCCTTCTCCGTCCCAATTGGGATCACCAGGTGTCCTCCCATGCCTACTTGATCGACGAGTGGCTGTGGCACCTCGGGTGAGCCGGCGGCGACGAGGATCCCACGATATGGAGCGAACTCACTCCATCCTCTCGTGCCGTCAAAACACTTGACGATCACATTGGTGATTCCAAGCGCCTTCAGCAGCTGCTGCGCCCCGCGTGCGAGCTCTGCCAACCGCTCGATCGCAAAGACAGTCCCTGCAACCTGCGCCAGGATCGCCGTCTGGTACCCGGAACCGGCGCCTATCTCCAGAACGCGATCCCGGTTGGTGATCTCAAGCAGCTCGGTCTCGCGGGCGACGATATAGGGTTGGGAGATCGTTTGACCACCTGCAATCGGAAGGGCATGGTCACCATAAGCATGGGACCGCAGCACCTCTGGAACGAACATATGGCGCGGAATCCTGCCCATTGCCTCGAGGATCCGCTCATCGCGAATACCGTAGCGATCGCGCAGCCGCTCCACCATCGACATTCGTTGGCGGGCGTAGTCCTGAGGATTGTTGCCGAGGCTAACGCTCGCCATTGACTTCGAGGCCACTCCCATTCCGCAGGAACTCGAGCGCACGGTAGTCGGTCATATCGGTTCGCAACGGCGTGATAGAGACGATTTGCGCGGCAACAGCAGCGTAATCGCTTCCAGCGTCCTCTTTCCAAGAGGTTTGCTGCTCGCCAATCCAGAAGTACGGCCGTCCGCGCGGATCCAGCCCCTCGACGATCTCGGAGCGTGCAATCTTGATCCCCTGGTGGGTCAGCCGCGAGCCGCGTATCGGGCCCGGCGGCATGTTGACATTGAGAATCGTTCCTTCAGGCAAGCCTGACGCAAGCACCCTCCGTGTCAGCTCAGCGGCGAATGTAGCCGCATGTGAGAAATCAAAGCGGCTACGCGTCACGAGGCTAAAGGCTATTCCGGGCAATCCAAAAACCGACGCCTCGAGCGCTCCTGCTACAGTTCCCGAATAAGTCACGTCGTCGCCAAGATTTCCGCCGTAGTTGATGCCCGAGACGACAATCTGCGGCAGGCGGTCGGCGAGCAGCTTGGTGAGGGCGAGGGTGACGCAATCGGTTGGTGTCCCATCCACCGAGTACTGTCGCTCGGCAAGCTGTCGAATGCGCAGTGGGCGCGTCAGAGTCAGAGAGTGCGCCGAAGCGCTCTGCTCATTCGACGGCGCAACCACTGTCACCTCACCGACCGCCTCCAGAGCCTGTGCCAGTGATGTCAGCCCTTCCGAGAAAATTCCATCATCGTTGGTTACGAGGATTCTCATATTGTCTGCTTAAAATTGCTTACTGACTCAACAATAAATCCAACCTGCAATGATCGTTCATCAGACCTCGTCAAAGCAATTCGATTTTGGATTGCCAAAGGATTAACGTGGAGACCGTGTTAAGATTTCCCGTAATGTCAACGCACCCAACAGATCGTGAGTCCCTCGAACGCGATTGCGATCTTGAATTCTTTGTCGCAGGCGGCCCCGGTGGTCAGCATCGAAACAAGGTGGAGACAGGAGTACGATTACGACACCGCCCCACAGGTCTGCTCGTCACTGCGACAGAACGGCGCTCGCAGAAGGCGAACCGCGACACAGCTTACGAGCGCATGGCTGACCGCCTGACCGAACTGCAGCGGGTTCAGACTCCTCGCCGCCCGACTCGTCCCTCGCGCGCCGCAAAGGAAAGGCGCATCGACGAAAAACGTCGCATCAGCGAGCGCAAGGAATTCAGAAGGAAGCCAGACTCAGATTGATCAATAGAAGAGAGCGAATTCCCGGTCTGACCATGCGATCAGCTCAGACGCTTTCCGGTGAGGAATGACATGGCCTCGATGCGAGTTCTCTCGTCGGACCGGAAGACTCCCCGCACCGCGGAAGTGATGGTTGTGGCGCCAGGTTTCTTGATACCTCTCATGATCATGCAGAGATGAGCAGCCTCGATCACCACCATGACGCCCTTTGGCTGGAGATCGCCATGGAAAAGCAGCTCCGCGATCTGCGTCGTCAATCGCTCCTGAACCTGAAGCCGACGCGAGTAGATATCCGCAATCCGCGCGAGCTTTGACAACCCGAGCACGCGCCCATCGCGAGGGACGTAGGCGATATGGGCGACTCCGCTAAACGGCAGCAGGTGATGTTCGCAAAGGCTGAAGAGGGGAATGTCCTTGACCATGACAATCTCGTCTTCGGTCTCGGCCGGAATTACCTTAAGTTGGGCGACGGGATCTTCGTGCATGCCGCCGCAAACCTCCAGGTACATCTCTGCGACGCGCTCTGGTGTTTCCAGAATTCCCGGCCGGGACGTGTCCTCGCCGATCCCTTCAAGGATCAACCGCACACCAGCCGCAATTTTCTCGAGGTCAGGCTTCTGCTGTGGACTCATCTTTCCCTGTCGCGGATTTCCGGCACAACTAGTCGACGCCAAGCAATTCGACTTCGAAAACAAGAGTGGAATTTGGCGGAATTGGTCCAATACCGCGCGACCCATAGCCGAGATGAGGTGGAATGATCAGCTTGCGCTTTCCGCCAACTTTCATCGTCATGACGCCCTCATCCCATCCCCTGATCACGTTTCCGGTACCGATTCGGAACTGAAATGGCTGTCCACGATCCACCGAACTGTCGAACTTGGTTCCATTCTGCAGCGTTCCCGTATAGTGGACCGTCACGTTGTGCCCGACGACGGGACTCGCGCCATCGCCCAGAACGATATCTTCATACTCTAAGCCGGACTCTGTCGTCATGAGTGTTCCTTTCACGATCAGGGTCGTTGTCTGCCACGAGGCGATCTGCCATCGCCCCTGGCGCTTGACCCACACTTGGGTGCACCGCATTTCCGGAGACGGAGCGCCGTCCCGCACATATTTGACGATGCCATTGAGAATTCCGGTGAGGCCATAGAATCGCAGACTCACATCTCTGCTGGTGATCGCTTCAAACTTGAGATCGCCCGCCTTGTTCTGACCGACTAACTCTTTCTTGCCAAAGAATCCGCCACAACAGTCAATCGCGAGGAAATCATTTGCCAGCAGTCGGTCCAATCTGACTGTATCTTTGTTGATCAGAGCGTCGAACATATCGCGCTCCAGCTTCTTTAGTTCCGCTGTTGGATTTGCGACAGTCGGTCTTCGCGGTGTCTGACCGGGACTTAACACTGGCATCAGCAGCAGAAGAGGAATGAGACGAAGAAGAGGCTTCATTGAAGAGATCCTTTCGAGATCACAGATTCAAGCGGACTTGGCGCAACCTCTCCATCTGTGTTATCTCGGTCGGTGCCGTGTCACGCCAGCCGAGACATTACTGGAAGTCGCAGAACGGAGCAAGAGGCAACCGAGACGTTGCCCACCAACAGGAGAGCCAATGAAAAGAAGATCGTCAATAAACCGCCGCTCATTTGTCAAACTGCTGCCCGCAATGGGCGTCGCTGGAATGGCGGCGCCGGGCCTCGCCGAGGGCCAGACTCCACCGGCGCAGCAAGACGGGCGGAACCAGCGCGTGACACGCGAGATGCTTCATGCCACCGAACAACTGATCGGCATAGAACTCTCCGAGGCACACGAGTCGATGGCGCTACCGGGAGTGAATCGCAATCTCGCCAGCTACGAGGGTCTGAGAAACATCGACGTTCCACTCGACACCGAACCCGCGGTCAGGTTCACCCCAGGTCTGCCGGGTAAGAAATACCGCGGAAGACCCAATCTATCGCGCGGATCGCGGGTCGAGGTTCCGAAATTTGGTGTCATCGAAGACCTCGCTTTTGCGACTGCCACGCAATTGGGGGAGTTGATTCGAACTCGAAAAATTTCGCCAGTCGATCTGACCAAAATGTATATCTCGCGGTTGAAGCGCTACGGCGGGAAGCTCAACTGCGTGGTGACACTCACTGAGCAACTGGCGCTGAGACAGGCGACGGAGGCGGAAGGTGAAATTAAGGCCGGTCGATATCGTGGACCGTTGCACGGAATTCCGTGGGGCGCGAAGGACCTCTTCGCGACCAAGGGAATCCCGACAACCTGGGGCGCTGAACCGTTTCGCAATCAGGTGATCGATCACGACGCAACCGTCGTCGAGCGTCTGGACCGCGCAGGCGCCGTTCTCCTCGCTAAGCTCTCAATGGGAGCGCTGGCGATGGGAGGCCGGTGGTTCGGTGGAATGACCCGGAACCCGTGGCAGATCGAGGAAACGAACACCGGTTCAAGTGGCTCGTCGGCGGGCTCAGCTGCGGCCACGTCAGCCGGGCTCGTAGGTTTCGCGCTTGGGACGGAAACTCTCGGTTCTATCGTCTCCCCGTCGTCGAGATGCGGCGTGACGGGCCTTCGCCCGACGTATGGTCGAGTCAGTCGATACGGCGCAATGGGGTTGAGCTGGACCATGGACAAGATCGGGCCAATCTGCCGGAGCGTTGAAGATTGCGCGCTGGTGCTAAACGCTATCTATGGGCCTGATGAGCGCGATCTGACGGTCGGCGATGTGCCGTTTGGGTGGAGTCCTAACGCTCCGCTCTCGAGCCTGAGGATTGGCTATCTCAAGGCCGAGTTTGAACAGGGGGACAATGTTGACAGGAAGAAGCTCAACGAAACTGCGCTCGAGGCCCTACGCGGGGCGGGCGCGAAACTTGAGCCGATCGAGCTCCCGCAGTTTTCAACGCAGAATCTGCGGATCATCCTGAACGCGGAGGCGGCGGCCGCTTTTGATGACATCACGCGCGATGGGCGCGTCAACGAACTATCCGGACAGGCGGCGAGTGACTGGCCGAACTCCTTCCGGACAGCCAGGTTCATTCCGGCCGTTGAATACATCCGGGCGCAGCGCGCTCGAACACTGTTGATGCAGGCGATGGATCGGCTCATGAGTCAGTGGGATGTTTTTGTTTCGCCGGCGCCCGGAAGTGCAAGTCTGCTGGTGACGAATCTGACCGGACATCCAGCAGTTGTCCTGCCGAGCGGTTTTATCAACGGACTGCCACAGGCAATCATGTTCACCGGAGGGCTCTACGACGAAGGCGCACCGCTGCGTGTTGCACTTGCTTACGAGCGCGCCACCGAGTGGCACAAGATGCATCCTAAACTGGAAGGCTGACTTCTGCGCGGCCAATGTCAGAGCCTTACGCGCGGCCAGGTCGGTTTCATGCCTTTTCAACGCAAAGAGGGTCTTTGCGCCTTTTGCGTTGAAGGAGTGTCAAGCGCCTGTTATGCCGTCCAAGGGGATGTGCAAAATCGACGACCGGCGCTTATCGCTCAAAGCCCGGGAGGCTGGCGATCTGGTCGTGAACGCGACGGTCGTGTGCAGGAACCACGACCAATGAGGCGTCGGCTTTCTTGAGCGCATGCACCTTCAGAATCGAACGACGTACTTCGGCATCATCTGTATCAACCAGAAATCTTGCGAGCCACGGTCGCTCGGCCGGAATGTCGATCCCCTCCCGTGACCATGTCAGGTCGCCGATAAAGAGAAATCTTCTGCCCGATCGAAGGTTGACGAACATCCCCGTAGATCCCCAGGTGTGCCCAGGCAGCGGCACGAGGACAACGCTGCCGTCACCGAAAAGGTCGAGACTCGTGTCGAAGTTTTCGTAATGTCCGCTTGAAAAGTCGAATGGGTGGACCTTCAAACGGCCAATCATCTGATCGATCAGGCCGGGGTACTTATGCGAATGGACAAAATCCAACTCAGCCCGGGCCATCCAGACTTCGAGTCGCGGAAGATCATCCAACCCGCTGATATGATCCCAGTGTGAATGCGAGATGATTGCCATCTTG
>JBDTUW010000055.1:0-12017 GCA_040007555.1 Acidobacteriota bacterium
CGCGGTCATGAACTGGATCGATTTCAGCGGCATCCCCTATCCGGCAATGCCTGTCGAGGCCCGCGTCGCAGTCATCCTGGCGAAATATGCGATCTTCGGAATCATTCCGAAGATCATTCCCACAATCCTCTTCGAAGCGCCACTTCCCACGGACAAGATCCCCAAGCAGACCGGCAAGGACCTGACTTACATCAATAAGCTGGCGGCCGACGTGGGATACATCTTCTATATCGAACCGGGTCCCGCGGTGGGATTGAACACCGCCTACTTCGGACCCGAGATCAAGCTGGGGATTCCGCAGCCAGCGTTGAGCATCAACATGGATGCTCACACCAATATCGAGTCAATCAGCTTTGAGCTCGACAATGAAGAGAAGACCCTGCCAATAACGTTTATTCAGGAATTGATGTCGAAGATTCCGATTCCGATTCCGATCCCTGACATCAATCCGCTCAATCCGTTACTCGGTCTCATACCACTGCTCCCAAAACGCATCGAGTACATCAAGGACGGCGCCAAACGCTCGCCGATTCAAGCCGTCCTGTTTGGATTGGCGCAGGCCGCCGCGACAGCAGATGGAGTGACAGGCAAAGGAACGCTCGACGTGCTGCGTTACGGCCAGCCATTGCAGGCTCGCAAACTGGTCGGGGTACGCGGAGCTGGCCCTGCCTTCGACGGCCTTCACTACGTCCGGCAGGTAACTCACAAGATTAAACGCGGGGAATATAAACAGGACTTCAAACTCTGCAGAAACGGCCTGCTGCCAACTCTGCCGAGTGTGCCGGTCTGAACTCGGCCCGAGTCGACGAGACCGCCCCAGGGAAGGTGAGTATTGAATGGCCATGATCGACAAGTACTACGGCAAGTATCGCGGCACCGTGCTCAACAACATTGATCCGATGCAGATCGCTCGGTTGCAAGTCGTCGTTCCGGATGCCACCAACCTGATCCCAACGACCTGGGCCATGCCGTGCTTTCCATTGGCGGGCAAACAGATGGGCGCCTATTTCATTCCACAGATCGGCGCGGGAGTCTGGGTCGAGTTTGAACACGGCGATCTGGATTATCCCGTGTGGACAGGCTGTTACTACGGGACAGTCGCGGAGGTACCGGCGCTGGCACTGGCTGGAAACCCCGCCAGCCCGAACATCGTGCTGCAGACCACGCTGCAGAACAGCCTGATCATCAGCGATCTACCAGGTCCAACCGGCGGGATCATGCTCAAGAGCGCGACGGGGGCAACTATCATCGTTAACGACACCGGCATCTACATTCAGAACGGCAAGGGAGCAAGCCTGATCATGGCCGGACCGACCGTAACCATCAATAACGGGGCTCTGGTTGTGATTTAGAACCTGCCGAGAGGGAGGCAGATGCTGTTCATCTGAGAGGCGCCGCGACGCCGACACTGACGAAATGAGGAGAAAAAACATGCCAGGGTTCTTTCTACATTTGGGAGCAACGGTCCTGTGCGTGCATGGCGGTCAGTCGCTGCCGACGGCTCCAAACGCTCGAGTGCTGGTCAGCGGTCAACCGACTGTTCTGATGACGGCGCCGTTCGTAGTTGCGGGATGCGTGTTTAATGTGAGCGGTGCTCCATCACCCTGCGTTACCGCGCAGTGGGTGACTTCCGCGACGCGCGTAACTTCAAACGGCCAGCCATTGCTGCTGCTTGACAGCCAGGCAATCTGCGCCCCAAACGGCACTCCGCTCATCGTCGCGATGACACAAACGCGCGCCACGGCTACGTGAAGGGAAGGCGAAGAGCATGAATATCGACTTTCCATTTGGATTCGACGCACGCAAGCGAACTGCGCTGACAACGGATGAGGATCACATCCGCGATCTCATCGAACAGCTGGTGTTGACCGGGCCCGGTGAGCGCGTCAATCGGCCAGCGTTCGGCAGCGGCCTGCAACAACTCGCGTTCGCGCCGTCGAGTCCCGAGCTGGCGGCTGCCGTTCAGTTTTTGGTTCAGGGCGCGCTCGAACAGTACCTGGGCGACCTCATCCAGGTTGATTCCGTGGAAGTGGATGCCGTCGAGTCGTCCCTCGAGGTCCGCATCTCGTATGTCATTCGGCGCACGCGGGAAAGGACAATCGCCCAGTTCAGCACGGAGGTGTGACGTGGCAGAGTCGATCACATTGAACCAGTACTATTGCGGTGTCGAGCGCCGGCGCAATCTGGTGCACGCAACAGTTGATGCGGGGGGCAACCCGGTCATCAACGGCATCGACTTCCTGGAGGTCTCTCCAGCTGATCAGAAGACTCTGCTGGTGCATTTCATCCACAACGTCCCGGGCGAGACCGGGGGAGTACCCGCAGCGCCCATTCTCACCAGCGAGAACTTCGCGATTGACGGCGGCGTGCGTGTTACGGGAGTCCTCGTGACCGGGCCTGTGACTGCCGCAAATAACGTGCTGACGATCAAGGTCGACAAAGCCGGTGACTTCTCAAGCTACACGTTGCGGCTCATCACGTCGCCCGCGATCAGCGAGCCACCACCGGGTTTTGACCGGCTGCTCTCAGAACTCACATTCTCATTCAAGATCAATTGCGAAAGTGATTTCGACTGCAGTACTGATACCAACTGTCCCCCAAATCCCGGTGCGACACCCTATATCAACTATCTCGCCAAGGACTATTCCAGTTTCCGCCGCCTGATTCTGGATCGTCTGGCGGTGACGATGCCGGACTGGCGCGAGCGCAATCCGGCGGATCTTGGCATTGCGCTTGTCGAGCTGCTCGCCTACACCGGCGACTATCTCAGCTACTACCAGGACGCGGTGGCGACCGAGGCCTATCTGGCCACGGCGCGACGGCGAACTTCTGTGCGGCGACACGCGAGGCTCGTCGACTATCCGATCTTCGATGGGGCAAACGCGAGAACCTGGCTGGTTTTTGAGACCGATGCGGATCGCGGAAACGCGTTGCTGCCAGCGATACCAAAGTCGACGATGGTCATTGCTTCCGCGAGCGACCGCTTCGATCCGTCGCGACCTGCTGAGGATGCTGTGGTCTTCGAAACCATGCACGATGTCGTGGAGTTGCGCGTCAGCCGAAATGCGATCCCGTTCTACACCTGGGGCGATTCAAACTGCTGTCTCCCGAAGGGAGCGACTCGCGCGAGTCTCGAAGCCAACGCGGCTTCGCACGCACTGAAGCAGGGCGAGTTTCTTGTTTTTGAGGAAGTCCTTGGCGCGGAGAGCGGGCTCGAGCCCGATGCAGATCGCAGTCACCGTCATGTCGTTCGACTTCTGAGGGACGCCGTCGAGCGGATCGATCCGTTAAACGGAGTAACGGTACTCGAGATCCAATGGCGGTCCGATGATGCCCTTCCCTTTCCCCTTTGCCTGAATGAGTTCGACGACGGCGCGGGCGGTCTCAAGCGTGTGACAGTCGCCCGAGCCAATGTTGCCCTCGCAGATCATGGACGGAGCTTTATCAACGCCCGCGACCTCCTTCCAACCCTCGTAGACTCGGGTATGCCCTACCGTCCTGTGTTGAAGAAATCGGCGTTGACACATGCGCTGGCGTACAACGCTGGCCCGTTGAACTCGGCATCCACGCTGACGAAGCTGGATGCACGTCGCGCAACACCGGCGATTACTTTGCGCGGGGATGGAGATACCTGGCATCCACGTCGTGATCTCCTGGCGAGCGATCGTTTCGCGCCGGAGTTTGTCGTCGAGATGGAAGAAGACGGGCGTGCATACCTCCGGTTTGGGGACGGGACGCTCGGCCGCAAACCGCAAAGTGGCAGCGAGTTCATTGTCAGCTACCGCGTCGGCAATGGTACGGCCGGGAATGTCGGGGCAGAAGCACTCAACCAGCTGGCGACGGATGTTGCTGGTGTCAAGGTGCGCAATCCATTGCCAGCCACGGGCGGTATGGACCCGGAGGCGATGCGCCAGGCGAAGCTGTTTGCCCCCGTCGCCTTCCGGTCCCAGGAGCGAGCGGTGACCGAAGCCGACTACGTCGCCGCAGCCGAGCGTCATCCCGGAGTCCAGCGCGCAGCGGCGACCCGACGATGGACAGGTAGCTGGTACACGATGTTCATTACAGTGGATCGTCGCGGAGGCGCGCCAGTCGATGCGGAATTCGAGGCGGAGATGCGAGCATTTCTCGGACGCTTCCGCATGGCGGGATACGATCTTGAGATCGACGCTCCGCGTTATGTACCACTCGATGTAGTCATGACGGTCTGCGCGAAGGCGGGGCATCTTCTGGCGCATGTCAAGCAGGCATTGCTCGAGGCCTTCAGCAACCGCGCTTTGCCTGACGGCTCGAAGGGCTTCTTTCATCCCGACAACTTTACCTTTGGTCAACCTGTCTATCTCAGCCAGTTGATCGCACGCGCCATGCGAGTGACGGGCGTCGAGAGCGTCAACATTGATGACACTCCCCCCAGACCGAACTGTTTTCGACGGTGGGGTCAAAAGGCACAGGGCGAGATCGCGAAGGGATTTGTTCCTATTCATCGACTCGAGATTGCGCGCGTCGAAAGTGACCGAAGTACTCCTGAAAATGGACGGATCGACTTCATTCTGAGGGGTGGTTCATGAGCGAAGAGCTGGATAATTGCGGCTGTTGCGACACGGACATCGCAGAGCCCACTGTCGAGAATCCGCCGGGGCTCGAGGCAC
The DNA here is from genome assembly GCA_040007555.1 of Acidobacteriota bacterium. GTDB lineage: Bacteria > Acidobacteriota > Blastocatellia > RBC074 > RBC074 > JANNRD01. The sequence goes on from JBDTUW010000055.1 coordinate 4,647, forward strand.
TTTCATATCGGGTCGGTCTTCACGCCGATGCGCTTGGCCGGATGCTCGCTCACCTGTCGCAGGTGACCATTCAGGATCCTGGTGGTGCACTTCGCCATCCGCTGTCGGGTTTGAGCACGCGCGCAGGCAACGATCCTTCGATCGCTCTGCTTGATTCGTGGGCGGTCGTCGGTGACGTGCTGTCCTTTTACCAGGAGCGAATTGCCAACGAAGGGTTCCTCCGTACTGCACGGGAGAGGCGATCGATTCTTGAGCTTGCGCGGCTGATTGGCTACGAACTCAATGCGGGTGTTGCCGCAGGTATCTTCCTCGCATTTACGGTCGACACTGCACAGGGAGCACCCTTGAGCGCAGTCGTTCCGGCAGGGACAAAAGTGCAGAGCGTGCCGGGGCAGAACGAACTGCCGCAAACCTTCGAGACGAGCGAACCGATAACCGCGCGTGTTGAGTGGAATGAAATCAGACCGCGCCTGCTGCGTCCACAGGAACTGGCGCTGGCCAATGGCAAACTCGTCCTGATGGGACTCAGCACCGGATTCGGCGATGATGCGGAGTCTTTCAACGTCACCGACGTCGAGCCGCTCGATGCCACGGCGCCCCTGCCCAGCTCCGGCACGATTCAGGCCGCCGAAGTCGATGTCATCTATCTGGCGGCCACGAACTCCAATCTGCGGGCGGGAGACGTTCTGTTGTTTGTCGGTCGCAAAGCTGTGGGGAATGCGGCAAAGACTCTGGTGAAAGTGGTGCGAAGCGTCACGGACGAGAACGAACTCAACCGGACTCGGATCGAGTTGGAAGCACCTCAGCCCGCAGCAAGGATTACATATCAACCTGGCAATTTTCTAACGGCAACGGCGTCAATCAAGACGGCTGTATTCACTGCACAGACGGTCGAAAGCACGATCATCAACCAATCGTGGTCCGATAAGGACCTGAATGCATTCCTCAATGTCCAGGGTTGGAATGCGAGCAGCATGCTCTCCTACGCCTACAACGCCTATGCTGCTCCGGCCGCAAAGCCGAAGCTTTCGCCAGCGGCGCCCGGAGCGTTTGCGATGCGGGCGCGTTGCGGCTTTTTCGGGCACAACGCGCCGCCATGGATCGTCATTACCAAGGACCTCGCAAGCGCTGACAAGCCCGTGGACTGGGATACCAGCCCCGTCTCGATCTGGAAAGACTCAAAGTCGACGCCCGGGTTCTATGCCGATGCCGATTGTTTTCTCGAGCGTGTCGTTCCGGGAATCACAAACAACGGATGGACGGTGCTTGAACTGCTGGGTGGATTCACCGCGTTTCGCGTCAAATCCGCCATTGAATCATCTCTCTCCGGCTTTGGGCTGAGCGGTAAGACAAGCGGATTGCATCTAGCGTCGGCGGCCGACGGCGATGAACTCGATGAGGCGTCAGAAAAGGACGAGAAGTTCCGCGTCCGTAAGACGACGGCGCATGTGGCAAGCGAACGAATGGCGCTCGCCTCTCTACCGATCGAAGACGACATCGGAGCGGGAACTGCAGAAGATACGCAACTGACACTGGATCGGATGGTGCTCAATTTGAGCGCAGGGCAGCGAGTCGCCGTCATCGGCGAGCGAGCGGATCTCGCCGGTGTCACCGTCAGCGAGGTCATCGAGCTCGTCGAAGTGCAACATAGTGGCGGTTTCACCACAGTGTTCTTCAAGTCACCCGGTCTTCAATTCATTTACATCAGAAAGACGGTCAGGCTGAGCGCCAACATCGCGGCAGCGACGCACGGCGAAACCGTTGTGGAGGTCCTCGGGAGCGGTGCAGGCACGCGCGGGAACCAGGCCTTCGTCCTCAAGAGACCGCCGCTGACATTCATCCCCGCCGCGGAAGCAAGCGGAGCACAGAGTTCCCTCGAGATTCGCGTCAACGGAATTCTGTGGAAAGAGACCGCGAGTTTGCTGGGGTTGGGACCAAAGAGCGAGAACTATGTGCTGACCATTGCCGACGATGGGAAGCCGGTCGTGATCTTTGGCGATGGACAACACGGCGCTCGACTCCCGACCGGCTCCGAAAACATCGTCGCTCGCTACCGTACCGGAATCGGCTCAAGCGGCCTGGTGGCGGCAAACAAGGCGACGCTACTGATGACCCTGCCTCTTGGAATCCGTAGCGCTACCAACCCCCTTGCATCTTCAGGCGCCGCGGATCCAGAGGCGCGGGATAGCGCTCGCAGTAACGCTCCGCTGACAGTCAGAGCGATGGGGCGGATAGTTTCGCTTGAGGACGTGGCGGACTTTGCCCGCGCTTTTGCCGGCGTCGGTAAAACGAAGGCCAGCTCGCTATGGCGCAACGGCGTGCGCTGGGTGCATCTGACGGTAGCGGCCTCAGCAGCGATCGCGGGTAACTCCGGTCTGCCCGACTACCGCCTGGATCGCACTTCCCTGTCGGGCGTCAATCTTGAAAGCGCCATCAACCTGGCAAAAGAGCCATCGATGAATGTTCGGTTGGACACTTACCAGCCAGTGTACTTTGACGTCGTTGCCAAGGTGCTGATTGATCCGCGATATCTCTGGGCGAACGTTGAGCCGATGATCGAGAAAGCACTGAACACGGGCTTCGATTTTGCGCATCGCGACTTTGCTCGCCGGGTATCCACCGCCGAAGTAATCACGGCGATACAAGCAGTCTCCGGAGTAGTTTTTGTCGACATCGACGAGTTGCATCGTTTTGACGAACCCACGTCACTTCTGCCCGCCGATGGGCTGCTGATCGCAACTGACGTCCAATGGGCGGAGCAGGATCCCGAGCCTGCTGCTCTGGCGCAGTTGCTGCTGGTCAATCCGCTTGGCATCAAGCTGACTGAAGTGACAAAGGAGGCTGCTCAATGAGCGCTCTCTTCAACCTGCTCCCGGCCGTTTATCGCCTGCGTGACGCGGCGAAGGGCGACCCGCTGCGCGCCATTCTGGACGTCATCGAGCGTGAGGCGGATCGGCTCGAGAACGATATCTCCGGACTCTACGATAACTGGTACATTGAGACATGCGATGAGTGGGTCGTTCCTTACATCGCAGACCTGCTCGGGGTTCGCAATCTGCTTCCGGTAAGCGGTGGCACCTTCAGCCAAAGGAGCTATGTCGCAAACACGCTCGGCTATCGCCGAAGGAAGGGGACGGCAGCGGTTCTCGAACAGCTGGGACGGGATGTGACCGGCTGGCCGTCAAAGGCAGTCGAGTTCTTCGAACGCATCGCCACAACGCAACACCTCAACCACGTCCGTCTAAGTAGCCCGGCGACCACTGACATTCGAAGCTCGCTCGCGATGCAGTCGATTGACAGCCCATTCGAAGAAGCGACACGTACCGCGGAGGTGCGACACATCGACAACGGGCGTGGGAGGCACAACATTCCGAACCTCGGCATCTTTCTCTGGCGACTGCAAAGCTATCTGCTTCGCGATGTGACGTGCAGTACGTTGGACGCAAAGCGCTTCACGTTTGATGTGCTCGGTCGAAGCGTCGCGCTTTTCAACGTTCCAGCGAGCGAAACGGATATCACCGACGTGACGGGTGCGTTGAACGTGCCAATGCCGATCTCACGGCTTGCTATTCATGACGATCGCCCACGATTCTATGGATCTGCCGATGAGATCCGCAGTCTGATTCTCCGCGTTGGAGGTGTGGCGCAGGGCGTCGACGATATCGTTGTCTGTAATCTGTCGGACGCCGCTGGAGGGAAATGGGCCCACGAGGCACCCGCCGGCAAAGTCGCGATCGATCCTCAACTTGGGCGAATTGCCTTTTCTTCAGCACCCGCGGGTAAGGTTCAGTCCAGTTTTGCCTATGGCTTTGGCGGCGACCTCGGGGGAGGTCCCTATGATCGCCGCGGTGCGCTTGCTGCAGCGATCGCAAACGTCACCTGGCAAATGGGGGTGCTGGAGGATGCAACACCCGCGCAGACGCAGTTGGTGACAACCCTCACCGCCGCGGTCAAGGAATGGAATAAGCAACCCCCGGGCACGCGCGGGCTGATCGTAGTCATGGATAATGCGACCTATGCCGAGAACCTGACGACGATCGCGACACGCATCAGGATTCCGCAAGGTAGTCAGTTGACCATCGCCGCAGCCGGCTGGCCCGAGGAAACGCGCGACGACCCGCTTCAACCCACTGCGAGGATCATTGGGCACCTCTCTCCCGACGGTTTGAGGGCGCACCTCAAGGGGAAGATCGAAGTTCTGGGAACCGCACCAGCGGGTAGCCCCTCACCCGGTAAGCTGATCATCAATGGCGCATTGATTGAAGGATCTCTGAGCGTGGTCGAGGGAAATCTTGGCGGTCTCGAGATGACGCACTGCACCCTTGTGCCAGAGACAACGACGTTCCTCTGCAAACCGAATCCAGAGCTGAGGATAGACCTCCGAAGATCAATCACCGGGGAAGTAAAACTCGCCGAGGGTGCGCGGGCAATCGCGCTCGAGGACTGCCTCGTCGCAGGCGCGGTTGAAGGGCGTCAGGTCAGCATCGAGGCGTCGACCGTGCTCGGTAAAACGAGCGCAGAGGAACTGACGGCATCCAACAGCATTCTGGTCGGCAAAGTAACGGTCGAACGGAGGCAGGTGGGTTGCGTACGGTTCTCGTACCTTCCGTTTAACTCTGAAGTGCCGCGCCGGTTTCACTGTCAGCCGAAAGATGTCGAGTCGTCAGCTCGCCTTGCGCCTCAATTCGCCTCGACCGACTACAGCCACCCTGCATATGGACAGCTGGCAAAGACGTGTGCGGTTGAGATCGCGAATGGAGCGGATGACGAAGGCGAAATGGGTGTCTGGCATTTTCTTCACGCACCTCAGCGACTGCGCAACCTGGAACTGGCACTTGATGAGTACTTGAGATTTGGTCTCGAGGCCGGCGTTCTCCGCGCCTCTCAGGAATCGATTGGTTGAGAAAGCATCGTCCGACCCTGGTGAACTGGAGCAAACATGAAAGCCGATTTCACGCGTTCAACCTTCAGGAGCAGCAACCACTACAGCAGTGTGCGATTCCGGCAGGGGAGTGTCATTCTCGATGCCGAGATCAACGAGGAAGCTGACATCCTCGCGCATGTCGAGCGGACAACAAATATTGACACCATCGGAGGATGTGGAGCCCCGTACCACGAGCCGGGAACGTTCAGGAACTTTCTCGTCAAGATAGACCAGAACGGCAAGGACCTGCTGATCGCGCCCGGGCGAATCTATGTGGACGGAATCCTTTGTGAAAACGAAGCTGATAAGGGAGTGTCATTCACTCAGCAGACTGACCTGCCCGGAGCCAAGCTCCCCGACCAGGCCGGCAATCATGTCGTTTACCTCGACGTCTGGGAGCGGCTCATCACCAGCGTCGATCAGTACGGTGAAGCGTTTCCACTGATTCGCGAAACTGCTCTCGCCGGCCCGGAGACGGCCCTGCGCTCTCGAGTTGTCTGGCAAGTCAAGGTAGCCCCAGTGAGTGGGAATACCTGCGACGCATGGGCAGCGCCCTCACAATCTACCGGGCGGATGAGGGCGGCGGCGGAGCCCTCGGCAACGGCGACCAACGACTGCCTGGTTCCGGAGGGCGGCGGGTATCGACGCCTCGAGAATCAGCTCTATCGTGTCGAGGTACATGAGAGCACCGACGATGCTAACCCACGTTTCAAGTGGTCCCGCGACAACGCAAGCATCACCTCAAAGATTAAGGCTTCGGATCAAGTGGCCTCGGTCATTACGGTTGAAGACCCGGGACGCGACGAGATACTCGGCTTCGCAAGCGCGAAGTGGGTCGAGTTGACCGACGAAGAAAGGGTCCTCAACAACCAGGCAGGTCTACTGCTCGAGGTAGACACCGTGACGGGAACATCGATCAAGGTCGAGAACCCCACCAACGCGGCCCTTGCAGGCGGAACAAACCCGGTCATACGCCGGTGGGATGGAGTCAACAAACTGGCACCAGGTACGGTGACGGCGATTGAGGACGGAGTCGAGATCGAGTTCGACACTGGAACGCTTGCCACAGGCGATTACTGGATGTTCCCCGCGCGGACACTGACCGGTCGAGTGGAGTGGCCGGGAGACGGCACGCAGTTCGAGGCGCGTCACGGGACGATTCACCACTATTGCCCCCTCGCTGTGGTCAATCTTGCTGGCGGGCTGTTCACTGGCACACCGAGCGACTGTCGAAAGCTCTTCCCTCCATTAACGGCCATCAAGGCCAGCGACGTTTCGTACAATCCTGCCGCCTGCGCCAACCTTGCCGGCGCGGATACCGTTCAGAAAGCCCTCGACAAGCTTTGTCAATCCACGGGGAGTAGCGAGAAGGGCATCCATATCAAGGGTGTCAGGATGGTCAGCGGATCCGCGCTGCAGAACGACACTCTCGTTTCAGCGGCATCTCTGGCCGAGGGCATTCGCATTGTCTGCGACGCGGCGCTTTTTCCGCAGAGTGTGCGCAACGCCAAGGGACGACCGAATCCGGTCTGCCTGTTGACGCTCGAGCTTCCGTGGCCGCTGAACTCTCTGGACAGACAGTTATGGCGCGTAGGCAACATGGAAGTCCTGGGATTTCAGACGATCACGGTCGCGGGTGAGGTAACCGTCGAGGAAAACGAAATAATCTGGACCGCAACCGGCGAGGCGAAGCGATGGCTCGTGGACCTTCTGCTTCAGGTAGTTGGCTCACAGACGCAGACCCAGATGAAACGTGTCCTGGCCCGCTTGACCCTCAAGGGAAATTTCATCTGGGGTGGTGAGGACCCGCGTTTGTATCTCGATGGGGAAGTTTTCGGAGTGCCGGCCAGTGGTGGCACGCGAATCGACCTGCCCAGCGGCAATGGAGGTCGCGGGGGTGATTTCGAGATGTGGTTCTGGGTCTCCGAGACTGTGCGTGTTCCTCCGATCGGCGTCATCGCCGGAAGGGCAAGCGGGTTCTTCCAGACTCCGTCGGGGGCGCAGGCGATAGCCTTCTCGATTGATCGCAGGGCTGAGACCCTCGGCCGCCTGCTTCCCGATGGTTATGTTGTGGATGCGGCACAGGAGTTTGATCCGGCAAAGGCTGTTCGATTTGCGAGGGACACCGGGGTCAGGGCAATGACAATGCTTACTGGTGAGGGCATGGGCAGAGTGAGCCGTGAGATCGTCAGATTCATCACGACGAACGCTCAGGTCAGGGTTGAAATAACAGCCGTGCCAGATGGTGAGTTGGTGGCGGCAGTCAGAAGCGCAGCCGCGGCCGGCAGCGCGCCGGATTTCGTTGTTGGAACTGAGGAACAGGCAACTCAGTTGGCGCAGATCGGATTTACAAATAGTCCGATGATCAGGATCTAGCTAGCTGTCAGGGGGCAGGGGGTCAGGGGTCAGTTGGTCAGTTGCTCGGAGCGCGCCCACGCTGAAGCGTG
>JBDTUW010000056.1:0-11961 GCA_040007555.1 Acidobacteriota bacterium
GTTTACGCGGCAGTCCAGCGCCCCAGTCGGACCTGGAGAGCCGACTGCACCCGCGGCGGTGGCAACGACGCCACTACTCAGTTACTCGATGACCACGCGGCGCAATCCAAAGCGATATCCGAACGACAAGGAGCGAGAACTTGCAGCCGAGATCATGTTCACCCCGGGTGACGAGCTCCGGGTGAATATCACCAGCCGGCAGGACGGACATCTATACATCATCAATCAAGGCCCTCAGCCCGTGAACGGTTTGCCGTCTTACAATGTCCTCTTTCCGGCACCGAGTCCCATGCCCGAAGATGCTGCGACGGTCCGAGCCAATCAGACGCTTTTTCTTCCGTCAGAACGACCTCCGTGGTTTCACGTCGATGCAATTCCGGGTACGGAGACGCTTTGGTTGATCTGGTCTTCGGAGCCCGTGGCCGAGCTTGAAAAGGTGCGAAAGTGGCTCACCCCCGTGGCGGGCGGGAAGATCAAGGACGATGCCGAAATCAAAGCCGTCAAGGCATTCCTCGACTCACAACAGTCAGCGGCCAAACCGATCGCCGAGAAGGATGAGGCGCAGGTTAATCTGAAAGCCCGCGGAAAGGGATTGCTGATTTATCCGCTCAGGCTTCAGCACCTCTAAGGCGCCCCCTACCTGACATCTATCTGACATTCTTATTGAATATGTCACCCAATAGGCATAGACTTCCAGTGCATTAGCGCCCGTTAATCGACTCGGTCCTGTCTACTACTGCGCGTCAGCGAAAGCTCTCAAGACGGTTGGGTAAATAAGAAGTCAGCAACGAGACTTTGCTTTAGCCATGCCGCCGCAATGGAGGAAAGAAAAGTGCCGATCATCCGTCAACACATCCCGTCGTGTGTAGCGATTCTGCTTGTCGTCCTTGCAGCGAGTTCCGTCAGGGCCGCAGATCCGGGGTTGCCCGGGCTGGAAAAGACAGGTCCTGCGACAGCCCTTGCCGGAGAACAGTTCAACTACGTCTTGACGGCGCTAAATCCCTCCTCGCAGGAAGTCACCGTGAGCGACACGCTGCCAACCGGCACGACGTTTGTCTCAATCCAGGTGAGTCTCCCCAACTGGGTTTGCCTGACCCCAGCTGTCGGCGCGAATGGTCCGGTGACCTGCACCAGGTCGCCGGGTCCCATTCCTGAGAGCACCACATTCACGATCAGGGTTCGAGTCTGCACGGAGCTATCGTGCCCGACTGTCCTTTCCAACGTGGGGCTCCTCGTGACGAATAATTTAGGCGTCATCACGACAGTCAACTCAAACACAATCACGACGACGATCAGCGCCCAATCCGATGTCAGCATCACCAAAACAGGCCCGGCCACCGCTCCGGCTGGAACCGACGTTACCTACACTCTCAATTTTGCTAATGCAGGACCTTCAAACAGCGCCGGAACAACCGTTACAGATGTGTTGCCGCCCGGTTGGAGCATCGTCAGCGCGTCGCCCTCGGTAGGGACGTGTTTGGGCATCGGCCTGGGGACGTTGAACTGCAATCTGGGTATCCTCGGAGCTGCCAATCAATGTCAGTCGACGGCGCCAACGTCGGGCACCATCACGGTCGTCGCCCACGTGCCGGCAGTAACACCGCCCGGTCAGTACACCAACACGGCGACGATTGCATCCGCCAACTGCCTTCCTGATCCAAATCTGGCGAACAACACTTCCACCAGCGTGACCACGGTAACTCAGGTAAACCTCGGTCCGGGTGAGTTCTATCCTTCGGGCTCGGCGATCAGTGATACCAAGGCCGGTTCGGTGCTCTTCTATAATTTCTACATCTCAGATCCGGCCGATCCCGCAAGTTCGAATTCGCGCATCAGCATCACGAATACGAATCCATTTCAGGGTGTCCTTCTTCATTTGTTTTTCGTTGACGGCGCAACTTGTTCGGCGGCAGATCGCTTTCTCTGCCTGACGGCGAATCACACCATATCTTTTCTCATGTCAGACATTGACCCGGGAACTTCGGGCTATCTGGTCGTGGTCGCTGTCGATGGAGCTCCAGGGTCGGGCGGGATTGCCGGCACCGGATGTCCTATCAGCTTCAATCACCTGATTGGCAGCGCCAGTGTCAAGCTCTCCTTTTCTCCGCGCCGGGAGGATGAACTGGAGGCAGAATCGTGTGCTGCAGAGTATGGCAGCCCGCTACCAGGTTGCACCGGGAACAACGTGACGGCAACGCTCAATTTTGATGGGTCGCCCACCGGATACAATCGGCTACCGAGAGTGCTTGCGGCGGACAGCATCGGCAGCCGGGCTGATGGCAACGACACCTTCCTGATCATCAATCGAATTGGCGGTGACCTGACCAGGAGCGGTACCAGTCTCGGGGGCATTTTCGGCATACTCTATGATGATGCGGAGCAACCGCACAGCTTCAACTTCAATGCAAATGGATGTCAGTTCCGGGGCTCACTGACCAACGCCCTTCCTCGCACCAGTCCACGATTTGAAGACGTCATTCCGGCCGGTAGCACTGGTTGGATGAAGTTCTGGGCGGCCGCGGATGCCGGCATCCTGGGCGCCACTTTCAACCGCAATGACAACAAGGCCATTTCAGGCGGTGCGTTTGAAGGTGCACACAACCTTCATAAGCTGAGATTCGTTCCGACCGTGTCGCTGATCGTCCCAGTGATTCCTCCGTTTTGCTAACGCCTGCGAGAAGGGTCACCCCGGCCTTTCGCAACGGGTCGGCGGCTGACCGCCATTTTTTTGGGAAAAGCACTGTTATTTGTATGCGACAGAGCCCGTCACAAAACACTTGTCTTCGGAGTCAGAGCAGGACCCTGTGTGTGTTCCTGGTCGGTCTTTGTCTCGCTGCGGCATCAGGGATGCCCAGAGCGGGCGCCGCGCAAGCCCTCTCGACCACTCAGCAGGCTCCGCCTCAGCTGGAAGCAGGACGGGCGATTGAGCGACCAATTTCCGGTGGCGAAAAGCATGCATATCGGATAGCTGTCGCCGCCGGTCAGTTCCTGCAGATAGTTGTCGATCAGCGCGGTATTGATCTGGCCCTTGCACTCCTGGCACCGGACGAGAAGGAGCTCCTCGTCGTCGATAGCCCGACCGGCGCCAATGGTCCAGAGTCTTTCTCGTATTTCGCAGAACAACCAGGAGAATTACGCGTCGAGGTCCGTGGTGGAGATGATCGCTCTGCCCGAGGTCGATATGAGTTGCGACTGACAACTCTCCGTGCGGCGACGCCTGACGATCGCACACGCGCGTCCGCCGAGATGATGATGAGAGAGGCCGACGCTCTGCTCGGTGAGCGTGACCCAGCTAAAAGGCGTCAGGGCATCGAAAAGGCACAGGCCGCGCTCGTTCTCTGGCAGGGTCTGCGCGACGAAGCCGGACAAGGGAGCGCACTCTTTGCCTCAGGCGACGGTTATCGCCTGTTGAACGAACGCGAAAAGGCAGTCGCGGCCTATCAGCAGGCTCTTCCACATTGGCGAGCTGCCGGCGACGATCAACACGAGGCGGCGACGCTTCATGCGCTCGGTTTAATCGCCAACGCCATGAACCAGAAGACAGAGGCGCTCGGTTATTTCAATCAGGCCCTCACGCTGAGGCGGACTGCGAAGGATCGCGAGGGAGAAGCCAACACTCTCAACGCGATCGGGCTCATTTCGAGCGACCTTGGGGACCGGCGCAACGCGCTCGACTATTTCCAGCAATCACTCCGACTAAGACGCGCTGCCGGTGACCGGACGGGCGAGGCAACTGTACTCAACAGCATCGGTGTTGCCTACCGCGACCTCGGCGAGAAACGAAAGGCGCTGGACTATTACAACCAATCTCTCGTCCTTCGCCGAGCCACGCGGGATCGCGATGGTGAGGCGACGACGCTGACGAATATCGGCGTGGCGTATAGCGAATTAGGCGATCAGCAGCGCGCTCTCGATGCCTACTCTGCCGCCCTGCCCCTACGACGAACGCCAGCGACACGGGCCGTGACACTGAACAATATCGGCCGTGCTTACGATTTGCTCGGACTGTCCCAGGAGGCCATCAAACACTACGACCAGGCACTCGATGCATATCGGGGTGCCGGCGACAAGCGTGGCGAGGCTCAGACGCTCAACTACAAAGGCCTCGCTTATTGGGCGTTGGGCGACTACGAGCAGTCACAGACGGCGCTCAACCAGGCGTTACCCTTGAGACGCGAGGTCAAGGACAAGGTAGGTACCGCGGCAACTCTCAACAACCTCGGTTTGGTTTACGACGGGATTGGTGACCGTCGGAAAGCGCGCGAGTCGTATGATGAAGCGCTCCGGTTGTTTCGCGAGTCGGGCGACCCTCAGGGTGAAGCGTATGCACTCAACAACCTGGGCTTTGTCGCCGAGGCGTTGGGTGAAACGGTGGCAGCTCTCGAATACCACCAGCGCGCCCTGGAACTCAGCCGTAAGGTGGGCGACCGTATGCGCGAGGCAAAGACTCGGTACGGGATCGCGCGAATCGAACGCGGACGCGGCCGGCTTAGACAGGCCCGCAGTCAGGCGGAGCAGACCATACGAATCGTCGAATCGCTCCGCTTGAACCTGACCAACCCGGAACTCCGCGCCGCCTATCGCGCATCGGTGCAGCGTTACTACGACCTTTACATTGATGTGCTCATGCGACTGGATCGTCGACAGCCCGGTCAGGGCTTCACAGGGTTGGCGCTTCAAGCCGGTGAACGAGCGCGCGCGCGAGGTCTGCTTGAGTTACTTGCAGAGGCTGGCGCCGAGATTCGGCAGGGCGTCAAGCCCGAGCTGGTAGCCCGCGAGCGTGAGTTGCAGGAGCAGCTCAACGACAAGACGATCGGGCAGATGAGGCTCATTTCAGCAAAGCACACGTCGGAACAGGCGGCAGACGCGGCGGCTGAGATAGGGACGCTGACTGCGGAGTACCGCACCTTGCAGGATCAGATTCGGCGCGAAAGCCCGCGCTACGCCGCGTTGACTCAGCCGCAATCGCTATCGCCGATCGAAATCCAGAAGAAGGTTCTGGACCCTCGAACGCTCTTGCTCGAATACGCCCTGGGGGAGGAGCGCAGCTATCTGTGGGCCGTCAGCACCACATCGGTCCGCGCCTATACCCTGCCAAAGCGCTCGACGATTGAGGACCTGGCGCGTCAATACTACGCGGCGCTCACTGCACGCAATGAATTCCCGGCCAACGAGACGGGCAGCGCGCGAATCGCGCGGCTCTCAGCTGCGGATGCTGAGAGCGAAGCATTGGGTGCTCAGCTGAGTCAGATGCTTCTGGGGCCTGCGGCCGCGCAACTCGGCCGTCAGCGACTGCTGATCGTCACAGATGGCGCGCTTGCTTACGTTCCCTTTGTCGCCCTCCCGCAGCCCGGCAGGCCTCAGGCCGGTCCGCTGATCTCTGCGCACGAGGTCGTGAGTCTTCCGTCTGCGACGACGCTCGCGGTCCTCCGAAAGGAAGCCACAGACCGCACGCCGGCTTCAAGAGTTGTGGCGGTATTCGCCGACCCGGTCTTTGATTCGAGCGATGATCGCATCAGAGTTGTTCAAATCACGGCGGAGCCAGCTCGGGACAAGGCCGCGGGTACGGGACCCGCAGCGAAAGCTTCATCCGACGATGTCTCGCGGATACTGGTGACGAAGTCAGCGAAGGACACCAAGACGACCGACGCCCGATTGAAGATTCCGCGTCTGCCTTACACCCGCCGCGAAGGCGAAGCCATTCTGGCACTTGCCCCGGTGGACTCGACCTCGTCGGCCTTTGATTTCGCAGCCAATCGAACCCTCGTCATGGGTGATGAATTGAGCAAGTACCGGATCATTCATTTCGCGACGCACGGTTTTCTCAATTCCCTTAACCCCGAACTTTCTGGGTTGGTCCTCTCGCTATACGATGAAAAGGGCGCTTCACAAAACGGGCTGGTTCTCGTTCCTGATATCTTTAACCTGAAATTGGATGCGGCGGAACTGGTCGTTCTCAGCGCGTGTCAGACCGGATTGGGCAAAGAGGTGCGCGGCGAGGGGCTCGTCGGTCTGACGCGAGGGTTCATGTACGCGGGAGCGCCTCGCGTGGTTGTCAGCCTATGGAACGTCAGCGACCGGGCAACATCTGAGCTGATGCAGCGCTTCTACCAGGGCATGCTCGAGAAAAAACTCTCACCGTCCGCTGCACTACGCACCGCGCAGGTTGAATTGCGCAAGAACAACGTCTGGAAGGCGCCCTATTACTGGGCCGCCTTTGGTCTCCAGGGCGAAGTACGTTGAGTGATATGCCCGGCGATAATCCGCGGGCTTTTGGTTTCTTCGGAGGAAGTATGAGTAGTCGACCACTCGCTATCAAATGGCGATTGACATCCGTGCTGATGCTCTTCGCGATGGCATTTGTTGCATCCGGCTGGCAACAACCCTCGGGCGATACGGTCAGGGATGTTTGGCCACCCGGCTTTCGACCTCAGCCGGCAAAGGCGGTTTCAACCCCACGTCGCGACAGGTATCGTCGTGCGACACCCGCCCAGGTTACGAACCCGATCGAGAGCGCTGCCCTTGGCATCACTATCTGGAAACTTCGCCCCTCGAAGGAGTCTGACGAAGCTCGGATTCTGGTAACGAAGGGCAGCAAGAAAACCCCCTTCACGCCGGAACGGGTCGAGTCGAGTACTTCCTTTGTCGAGGGACAGATGCTGCGTCTCGGTATCGAGGTTCCCCGGTCCGGGTATTTGTATGTCATCGATCGTGAAGAGTATGCGAATGGGGCGCAGAGCGAGCCCTATCTGATCTTTCCGTTGAATCCGGCTGGCACTGATCATCGGGTTGCGGCAGGACAGGTAATCGAAGTTCCAAATCAGGGTGATCCGGAGGCATACTTCGAGGTCAAGTCGAATCGGGGGCCCGGCGATTCGGAGCAGATAAATGAAATATTGACGGTCCTTGTGACTCCGACACCGCTCCAGGGCATCCCTGCCGCGCCGGCCAGCTCATCGTCAGAGCCGCAGCCCATTCAGCTGACTCAGAAACAGGTCGCCGAGTGGGAGAGACTATGGAGTGTCAAGACCGAGCGTCTGGAACTCGAAGGTGGTTCGGGAATGGCCTACACGCGAGCCGAACAAACGGCGGGTAGCAGCGCAAAGAATCGCCTGTCACCGGAAGACGCGCCGCCGCAGACAGTCTTTCGCCTGGCAACATCACCCGACAAACCCTATCTTGTGAAGTTGCCGTTGCGGGTTGTGCGAAAGTGACGGGGGCAAGACGGGAATAAACGCAGCTAGCGCGGTTTAATTTCCCGACCATTGACGACGGGCGCGATGGAGACGGCTTCCTTCAATCTCTCAATTACTGCCTTGCTGAGTTCGTCAAAATCTGCCGAGATCGTGAAGCCGGCAGCATTGCAGTGACCTCCACCGCCAAACGATTCAGCAACGCGAGCCACGTTGACCCGATTCTTTGACCGCAGGCTGATGCGGAACGTCGAACTCGAGACCTCGCGAAAGAAGGCCACGGCCTCGACTTCACCCACGGTCAACGGATAGTTGATGATTCCGTCCGAATCATCTTCGCTCGCGCCGGTTTCCTCCATGGCCTCTTTGCTCATGCGGATCCACGCGATTCTACCTGACTCATCCCGCTCGAGCGTCGAGAGCACTTCTCCCACCAGCCGGACTTTCGCATACGGATAGGAGTAGAAGATTGCCTGGGAGAGTTTCGCGGGTTGCGCACCGTGACGCACCAACTCGCTCGCGATCTTGAAAGTTCGCTCCGTCGTGTTGGAGAAATGGAAGGAACCAGTATCGGTCAGCAATGCGGCATATACACAGCTCGCAAGCTCAGGGGTGATCCGCGCGCCGATTGCCTTGGCGAGGTTGTATATCATCTCGCCAACGGCGGCCGCGGTGGAATCGATCCAATTGACATCGCCAAAGAGCTCGGTCGTGGAATGATGATCGATATTGACTACAAATTGATCAGCAAGTCCGGGCAGGCCAGGGCGCGATGCATCGCTGCACTCTATGACAAAGACAGCGTCATAGTCGCGACTTGCATTGGCGACTACTCTGACATCCTCGGACCCCGGCAATTTGGAATAAGCGTGAGGGACCTGGTCGCACATGATGACCTCGGCATCCTTCCTGAGGCTGCGAAGTATCCAGCACAGCGCCAAAGAAGAACCGAGGCTGTCACCATCCGGTCTGATGTGGGAGGTTATTGCGAATCGTTCGTGCTTCTCGATCAGGTCAATTACTTGGCTCAGCATTCCTACTGGCTCTGATTTCAGCGCTCAGACGCGTCGATGGCGTTGTCTTCAGGTTCGGGCGCGCTCAAATCAGGCCTCTCCTTCTTCACTTCAGCTAGAATCTCTTCCATCCGAGCCCCCTGCTCGACTGATTGATCAAAGCAAAAGGTAATTTCCGGGTTATGACGCAATCGAAGCCTTGGACCCAATTGACGTCGTATAAAGCCAGCCGCCTGATTCAGTGCGGCGAGGGTGGCTACCTGCTCTTCGCCCGATCCGAGGACGCTGACGAAAACCCGCGCATAGCGAAGGTCCGGGCTCATCCGCGCATCCGTCACGGTCGCCAGACCAATCCTTGGGTCTCGCATCTCACGCGCGAGGATGAGGCTAATCTGCACCTTCATCTCCTGCGCCATCCTGTCAGCACGATAAGACATCTGCAAAAAACTGCTTGCTCACCTAGAGCTGCGTCGCCGCCACCTTCTCGGTGATATAGGCTTCGATGATATCGCCGACCTTATAATCGTTGAACCGGTCAATGGTCACACCGCATTCAAAGCCCTGTTGAACCTCACTCACATCCTCTTTGAACCGGCGAAGACTGCCAATGGGGTTTGTGAAGACGACGACATTGTCGCGGATCAGCCGCGCACCCGCAGAACGCTTCATCATCCCATTGATGACCATGCATCCTGCGACACTCCCGACCTTCGGTACACGAATGACATCGCGGATCTCAGCCTTGCCGATAACCGTCTCCTTGATGGTCGCATCCATCATTCCGATCATCGCGTTACGGATCTCTTCTTCGACCTTATAGATGATTGAGTGGAGCCTGATGTCGATATTCTCCTGGCGGCCTACTTCATCGGCACGTGATTCGGGTCTGACATTGAAGCCGATGATGACCGTCGCTGCCCCTGAGGTGGTCGCGTTCGACGCGCTCGCCAGCAGGACATCCGACTCGGTAATTGCGCCGACGCCGGAGCGAATGATACGAACCTTCACCTTGTCGGTCGAAAGCTTGATGAGGGTATCCTTGAGGACTTCGACCGATCCCTGCACGTCAGCTTTGAGGATGACGAGAAGTTCCTTGACCTCGCCGGCTTCCATTTGCGCGTGTAACTGGTCGAGACCGCGCGCTGCCGTGCGAGCCAACGCAGAGGCTCTTGCCTTGGATTGCCGGAAGGCTGAAATCTGCTGTGCTTTGGCAACGTCCGACACCACCTGGAACTGATCACCCGCCGAGGGCACTCCCTGCAGGCCAAGCACCTCAACCGGTGTCGTCGGCCCTACTTCCTGCACCTGTCGGCCTCGGTCATCGATGAGGGCGCGTACCCGGCCAAAGTAGTTACCGACAATGAATGGTTCACCAATCTTCAGCGTTCCATTCTGAATCAGTACGGTTGCGACCGCGCCACGTCCACGATCGAGCTTGGCTTCCAGCACGGCGCCAGTGGCGAGACGCTTCGGGTTCGCCTTGAGCGCGAGGATATCCGACGTCAGCAGGATCATCTCGAGCAGCCCATCGATGTTCTGTCGCTTCTTTGCTGAGACTTCGACCATCGTCGTCGTCCCGCCCCAGCTGTCCCAGAGCAATCCGCGATCCGCCAGCTCCTTCTTTACCCGTTCCGTGTTGGCATCCGGTTTATCGATCTTGTTGATCGCGACAACGATCGGAACCCCCGCCGCCCGGGCGTGCTCGATCGCTTCGACTGTCTGAGGCATGACGCCATCATCCGCCGCAACGACCAGCACCACGACGTCGGTCACCCTTGCACCACGGGCACGCATAAGAGTGAAGGCTTCGTGACCTGGAGTATCGAGAAAGACGATCCGACGCTTCCCGTTGGGTACATCCGGATTGGCGACTTCCACGGAATATGCGCCGATATGCTGTGTGATCCCACCCGCCTCGCCTTCGGCGACATGCGTTTCGCGAATGCCATCCAGCAGGCTTGTCTTGCCGTGATCGACGTGACCCATGACCGTCACGACGGGAGCGCGGGTGTCATTGTCTTCCATGGCCTCGGGAGTGATCTCAAACTCCCCTTCGATCGTCATGTCCTCGAAGCCGCCGAAGGTAACATCGAATCCAAAATGACGGCCGATCTCCTTGGCGACATCCGCATTGAGAGTCTGGTTGATCGTCGCCATGACGCCGCGCTCGAACAACATCGCGACGACATCCTTGGGTTTGACTTCGATTTTTTCCGCAAACTCGCGGACGGTGCTCCCCTCAATCAGGCGTATGGGCTTAAGTTCAGTGGGTATTGCACGAACTGTGGGTGCGATTTGCCCGGGACGGCGGACCTGCAGTCGAGATGTTTGATGGCCCTCCTGCTGCTTCTCGTGGACGGCACCGGCTCGTGGTCGAGTGCTATGACGTCCCTTGTGCCGCGTATCACGGGGCGGGATATAAACGGTGCGCTGCTGCGCACCGGAAGGCAGAATATGCACCTCTCCCTGGCCGGCTGCGGGAGAAGCCTTGGCATCGATTCGCAGTCCTCGACCTTCTCGCGCTCCGGGAGCTTTGACGCGTGGGACGGCGACCGGTTGTACAGGAATCGGGCGCGGCCTCGGCGTCGCCAATCGGATAACGCTGGTCGCACCAGGCTGCGGACGCGGTGGCGCAACACCCGGTGGCGTCGGCGCAGCTGGCCGCGACGGTGGCGGTTCCACCACCGGTTCGGACTCGTCAACCTCGACTATTTCCGGTGCGGCAGGTTCGGCGGCAATCTCCGGCTCGTCGTACTCGACGACATCGTCGGTCGCAACCGGCTCAGGCGTTGGCGCCAAGACTGTGGGCTCGGTTGAGGTTGCCGGTGCTGGCGCTGGAGGAATGATCTTGACGATGCGCGCACGGCCGGTTTCGGCTGCCGGGGCAGCGCCAGAAGGCTGAGCTGTCGCTCCTGCGTCAACGCGGTTCAGAGCGTGCGCTGGCTCTACTCCGGTCTCAGCCGCGGCTGCTTCCGCCGCCTCGTCCCCCGCAGTCTGTAGTTGCTTTGGCGTCTTTACCAGACGCGCGGTCCGATGCACCGTCGGCGATTCCTTCTTTGGATAATACGTTTCGCGTATCTTCTCGGCGATTGCGTCCGGAAGTGTATTCGACGGAACGCTGACATCGACGCCGAGGCGACGTGCATCCTCGAGGACCTTGCGATTCTCGAGCTTCAATTCTTTAGCCAATTCGTAGATTCTGACCTTGCCCATGTATTCCTTTGACCGCTAACCAGCGCGCAAAGCAGTTTCGCCTTCTGGCTCAACCCTATGCGCCGCCACCGAAAACTGTCTCCTCGCTCAAGCGCCAGAGCGGGGCATTGTTTGAATCAGCCTTCGGCGGGCTGCTTTTGCGCATTTTCAACGTCGGCTTGCTCAACGTCGGCTTCCAGCGAATCACTCTCAGCTGCGGCGCCTTCAGCTGCAGCCTCTTCAGCCTCGGCCTCTTCCTCCGGCTCTTCTTCCGGATCATCAGGCGAGCCGTCAGAGGTTGAGAGTTCCTCGGGTTCTGATGCAGCGTCGGCCGCGGCTTCCTCGATATCGCTCTCCGCCGGCTGATCCTGCACCCCATCGCTGGGTTGAGATGCGCCCACCTCGCCGCTAGCAAGCTCGTTGCTCTCTGTCTCGTCCGGAGCAGCAGCGGCAGCCGCGGCGGTCTCGGCCTCAAGGTCGGCTGCTTCCTGCACTTTGAGCGCGCGCGCGTCGACGATTGATCGCGCGGTTTCAAGCAGTTCATCGGCCTCGTCGATACTGAG
>JBDTUW010000057.1:0-11728 GCA_040007555.1 Acidobacteriota bacterium
GCGTTACCCATTTGAACGGCGTGCCGGCTGGCGCGCGCCACTCCTTTCCGTGCTGATCGGAATCGGCCAGGGTGCGCGCTCACTTGGCTACGTTGCCAGCCGGTTGCGCATCGCACGGTGACGCCTTGATGAGATTGCTGCGCCAGCACATGATTGCCAAATCCACCCTGAAGGGCCTCGATACCCTTGCTGATGCTTGATGCCTAATGGAGGTTTGAGATGAAGGGATTCTCGATATCTGTTGTCTGTTGTTTGCTGCTGACCAGAGCCGCTCTGGCCCAGGGTCAGGCTCCTGTTTGTCATACGCAGGAGGCAACAAAATCGGCGACGCGTCCGGCGGTTCTCTTTGAGGGCGCAGGGAAGGTCCATCTCGAGATAACCACGCGCTCAGCGGAGGCGCAGGCGTTCTTTGACCAGGGACTTGCCCTGCTGCATTCCTTCTGGGGCTATGAGGCAGATCGCTCCTTCACACGAGCAGCGCAATTGGATCCCGAGTGCGCCATGGCTCAGTGGGGGATCGCGATGGCCGACGTCAATGAAATAAAACGAAACGAGGCGATCAAGCGTGCGAAGGAACTTGCGGCAAATGCAACTGATCGCGAACGCCTCTACATTGTGGCGGTCGAGGCCCGCTACGATGGTGAGCGGAGCAGCGTTCAGAACAATGGTTTCCTGGGAGCGAGTGATTCCTATCGTGGTGCCATGAGAAAGATCGTTGCGGCCTATCCTGACGATCTCGAAGCCAAGCTTTTTTTGGCGCTTGCCGAAATGTCAGGTTATGAGCGTGATGGCACGCCGCGAGCCGGAACCATGGAGGCGATAGCGCTTTGCCAGGTAGTTCTATATCGGGATCCGAACCATCTCGCGGCGCATCATTACCTGATCCATGCGCTGGAATCGGGCAAGCGACCTCAGGACGCGGTTCCTCATGCTGACAAATACCCCAGCCTTGCGCCGAGTGTCGGTCACGCGGTGCATATGCCGGGACACATTTATGTTCACGTCGATCGCTGGGAAGACGCGGCGAATGCATTCGAGCGCTCAGCTGAGGTGGATCGCGCCTATATTCGTGATCAACATGAAACTTCGGATCATGCCGCCGGGCCTTATGGGCATAACGTGCATTTTCTAACGATGGTTTATGGCTATCAGGGCCGCTATCGCGACGCGCTTCGGGTGAGCCGTGAGTTAGTAGAATTGGGGCGCGATCCGAAGGAAGCAGGATCGCGGGCTGCGCTTGAGGGCAGGTTGGGGATGCTGCGGACGCTGGTGCGGTTTGAAAAATGGGGAGAGATTCTCGACGGTCATACTCTGGCGGATGACGGCCCCTTCGAGGTTTTTGCGGCGTGGCGATACTATGCGCGCGCATTGGCACATTTGGGCCGGAATGACTCGAGTGCTGCACGCGCAGAACTTGCGTCGCTTGAGCGAGAGATCGCCTGGATGAAGGACCGATTGCCGAAGCTCACGGAAGCGCCCCAAAAGGGAAGGCAGCGGCAACAACTGAGAGCTCTTGCTGTGGGACCGCTCGAGATCAACGCGCGTCTGCTGGCCCGCGAAGGAAAGGCGGACGAAGCGCTGAAAAAAGTACGGGAAGGCATTGAGGAAGAGATAAAGTTGGGCTATTCGGAACCTCCCCTCTACCCCCAGCCAATGGAAGAGGTGGCTGGAAAGGTATCGCTTGAGCTAAAGCGTTGGAAGGAAGCCGAAGAGTTCTTCAGAGCGGCGATCGAGCGGGATCCGGGGAGCGGAAGGGCTTTGTTTGGGCTATTTGAGGCTCTGCAGGGGGCGGGCAAGTCTACGGAAGCGCGTGACGTATTGGATCGCTTCAACCGTGCCTGGAGCAAGGCCGATAGCGATCTGCCCGAAATGCGACGCGCGCGGACACTTGTCGCTAGAGGAAGTGGTCAGTAGCAGGGCAGGGGCCAGGGCCACGGCCAGGCTTCAGGGGTCAGGGGCCACGGGTCAGGGGCCAGGGTCAGGCTTCAGGGGTCAGGGGTCAGGGATCAGGGCAGGGGTCAGGGGTCAGGGATCAGGGAGCTGCGTTCGTAGTCCCGCCTTATAGGTGGAATGTTGCGGTAGCCGAGATTCCGCCTCAAGGCGGGACTACGAACGCGTCCCTGATCCCTGACCCCCTCCTCTTTTTGTCTATTCGATTTTCGCGAGAGATGCGCTATGATTCAGGTCTTTCGCATTCCTTGCGCGAATTGATTGGAGGGGGCATGAGGCGGTGCCCGGGCTGTCATCGGGAAGCAGCGTGGCAAGACAATCCATGGAGGCCGTTCTGCTCCGAGCGATGTCAGATGGCAGACCTTGGCAGGTGGGTGTCGGGCGAGTATCGAATCCCTCTCGTCGAAGACCCTGAGAGCATCGGCGATCACGACTTGCTTCGTGAGTCCGAAATCGATGAGCAGAATTAGCGTTTCCTTTCTCTTCCCACTCGCGTTGTGCGTCTTAGCACTCAGTAATACTGGCTGCGACCACGCGCCAGCACCGAGACCAGTGCCGCCATCCACTGATGGTGACCGCTCTTCAGCCCGCCTGGCCGCGAAGGATCGTGCCATCGCAAAGGTTTTGAATGAGGCTGTTGCCAAACCAGATGGAACCGAATTCAAGCTCGCGGACTTTGCGGGAAAGGTAGTACTCGTTGACATTTGGGCCACGTGGTGTCCGCCTTGCCGTGAGCAGGCGCCGCAACTCGCGAAGCTTTCGCAGAAATACCGGGACCAGGGAGTCGAGGTCGTCGGACTGAGCGTCAACGAAAAGAAGGATCAGGCCGAGGTGCTCGATTTCGTCAAACAGGCTGGCATGACATATACGGTCGGCTATGCCGGGGATCGCGTTTCAGCGGCATTCCTGTCCGGGACGGAGGATGAGACCGGTCAACCGCCGATCCCTCAGCTTTTCGTTTTTGGCAAAGATGGCCGGCTCGTCGAGCATCTGGTCGGCTACAATGAAAGTCACGGTTTGACATTTCTCGAGCGGATAGTTGGCGAGCAATTATCGCGCTAGCACATTGATTTTATCTGAGGAGTAACTGCCATGCGATTGGTAGCGCATTCGTCGAAGTCGAACATTCGCCTTTTGATTCGCGCATTTGTCATGACCTCCTGTCTGGCTTTGATGGTCTTTGCGGGACCAAAGCTGGGAATAGAGGACACGCCTGAACTACCGGCCCCGGACGGGTCCAACGATACTCCGGAGATGATCATCTCGATGATCAACAACGGTCCGGCGGCCGCAAGTCAGCCGAGCAAGATCAAGCTTTCGAGCATGCGCGGACGCGTTGTCCTGCTCGATATGTTCTATTCCCAGTGTCCGCATTGCCGGGATCACGCGCCCCATATGGTCGAGTTTTACAACGAATTTAAGCCCAGGGGTTTTTCCGTTCTCGGGCTTGCGACGGATCGCCCGGAAAAGGTTGCCGATGTGCGCTCGTTCATGCGTGATCTGAAAGTCAATTACCCGGTTGGCTTCGTGACAACGGATGTCATCGCCTATTTTGTCGATAGCCACAATCACGGGGTTCCACAGATGATTCTGTTTGGAGCTGATGGAAAGATGCTCAAGCGCTGGATTGGTTGGAGCGATGTCATCGCCAAAGAACTTCGTACTTTGGTTCAGGACAATCTTGGTAAGGCTCCGGCGGTTAAACCGGGAAGCAAGGCAACTACACGAAACAATGAAGGCCGCGTCAAGCGCGCCTAATAGCACTGCAATTCGATCGGTCTGTTCCTCATGAAAAAACTAGTTCACCCTGCCACCCCATTTTTGGCCGTAGTGTGCGCCTTCCTGCTTGGTTTCGCCGGCCTGCCGGGTCAGGCAACCGCGCGCATCGGTCATATGCCGAAGGATGGCGTCGCTCGCCAGCAACTTCGTCCATTCAACGGCAACAGCGTCAGCCTCAGCTCGCTGCGAGGTCAGGTCGTTGTGCTCGATTTCTTTGCCACCTGGTGTGGGCACTCGCGGCTTCATGTCCCGACGGTCAGACGGCTTGCAGATGACGAGGGTCCGCGGGGAACTCAGGTGATCGGGCTCGCAGTGGAAGAACGGGACTCGACGGTTCAGCAATTCATCAAGGATCAGCACATCACTTATCCCGTAGCGACAGTGTCCGATCCCGTCTTTGGCGGTTTTGTCGAGTCGCGCGATGTCTCAGTTCCGCAAACGCTGGTATACGGCCGCGACGGTCGACTGGCTGGCCATTTCGTGGGCCACAGTGCCGAACAGGATGCGGAGCTCGTGGCGACAGTGAAGCGCGAGCTCGACAAGCACTGAGAGCTGTTTAGATGCGACGAGCCAAGATTGTGGCAACGATCGGGCCGGCTTCCTCGCCGCCTCAGAGGCTCCGCTCCCTCCTCCTCGCTGGAATGGATGTGGTCCGTGTCAATATGTCGCACGGTGACCACAGGCAACACGCCGCGACAATTAGTGCAGCGCGAGAGATAGCTGCCGACCTCCGTCGTCCGCTCGCCATTCTTCTCGATCTGAGCGGACCGAAAATCCGCACTGGCCGCCTCAAGGATCATCACCCTGTTGAAATCATTGCCGGCCAGAGGCTGACTATCACGACGGAAGAGATTTCCGGCGACAGCACCATAATCTCCACGAGCTATACCCGCCTCCCGCAGGACGTCAGTCCCGGCAATCGAATCCTTCTGGCCGATGGTTTGATCGAACTTCTGGTTGAGGAAACCGACGAGAGCAGGGTCATCTGTCGCGTTATCAACGGCGGTCTGCTCGGTGAGAGCAAAGGGATCAATGTTCCTGGCGCGAAATTGTCAGCGCCTTCGTTAACCGAGAAGGATCACCTCGATCTCAAGTTTGGACTCGAGCAGCAGGTCGACTATGTTGCGCTCTCGTTTGTGCGTAGCGCGAACGACTTGATTGAGGCAAAGAGACTGATTGAGCATCTTGGCTCGAATGTGCCATTGATCGCGAAGATCGAGAAGGGCGAAGCGCTGGATGACCTCGATAACATCATTGCAGCGAGCGACGGAGTCATGGTGGCGCGCGGGGATCTGGGTGTTGAGACCTCAGTCGAAAGCGTGCCCTTCTACCAAAAGCGCATCATCGCTCGGGCGAATGCCGCTGAAAAGCTCGTCATTACCGCTACTCAAATGCTCGAGTCGATGACGCACGAACCGCGTCCAACGCGGGCCGAAGCGTCAGACGTCGCGAACGCGATTCTCGATGGCACCGATTCGGCAATGCTCTCCGCTGAAACGGCGACCGGCTCCTATCCGGTCGAATCTGTCGAGACCATGGCGCGGATCATCACTTATACCGAGAATTCCCGCACATACCCTGATGACGTCCGCCAGGCCCGTGGTCACATTCATACTGGTCAGGAAGGGCGTGCGATCGCTGAGGCGGCCGTCTTTGCGGCGCGCGAGATGGGCGCCAACATCATCGTTGTCTTCAGCAAGTCGGGTAGGATGGCGAGGCATATTGCGGCACTGCGGCCACACCAGCGAATCATTGCGTTCACCCCGCACATCCGGACCAGCAATGCGCTTGCGGCTGTCTGGGGCCTCGAACCATATGTCCTTGATTTCTCAGGAAGGAGCGCTGAGCTCTTAGCTCGCGCCGATGAGGTACTGATGGGAAACAGTCTCGCATCGGTAGGCCAGACGATCATTGTGATGGCCGGACGAATCCCCGGGCAGACAGGCCTCTCATCGATGATGAAGCTTCACCGCGTGGGGAGCACGAGCGATGACTGAGGGGGTCTAGTATTCGGCGCCGACAGTTTCCTCACGCACCTGTTCGTCTATCAGTGAGGCGTCGGTCTTGAGTGGAATGTCGAACGGACGTTGCGGAGATCGCCAGTTGTCGACCATGGCTACCTGCTGGACGCATGCCACGGTACAGAACTTCGCGCAGGGCTTTTCGGTGTGGAACTCCCGTTCCATATGCTCCTGCGTGTATTCGGCAAGCGGGATGCCAGGGTACCCGCGTTGCTGCGAACAATAATGGACCAGGCCCTCTTCGCAGATATATAGATAGCGGGCACCGGCGCGGCAACGCCATTCGTGCGGTCTGCCGTGAGCAAGATCGTCCTGAAAATTGTTCAGCCAGCCAAACTTCTTCTTTCCAAAGCGGCGCAGCTGCTGGTAGACGGCCTCTTCAGTATCACTCAGAGGTTTGAGCTGTCCGCCGCCATCGTGGATGATTCCGAGCGTCGAGCCGAAACCAAGTTCGACGGCACGCTTCGAGACGACAACGGCGTCCTCGGGGTTCTTGATTCCGCCGCCAATCACCGAATTGATGTTGATGTGAAACTCGGCATATTCCGAGAGATAGACCAGATATCGATCGAGAACGCGCAGGCTCTTCTGTGAGACTTCATCGGGTTTGACGTTATCGATACTGATCTGCAGGTACTCGAGGCCCGCTTCGTTGAGCTTCTCGATGCGATCGCGCGTCATGTAGTAGCCGTTGCTGATGAGCCCGGCGATCATCCCACGCGAACGAATATGCGCGATGATCGCGAAGATATCGGGATGCAGCATCGGCTCGCCACCGCTGATCGTGATGACTGAGGTACCGAATGAAGCCAGGCGATCAAGACGCGTTGTGACAACATCGAGCGGTACTGGTTCCGATACTTTGTCGTACTCGTTGCAATAACCGCAGGCGAGATTGCACCGCCGCATGGGAATGACATGGGCAAGTATCGGATGGCGTGTTGAAGCAAGTGCGCGGGTGACCAGCCTGGTCTCCCGCACCGCTCGTGACAGCTTTCGCATGCTTGGAAATGAGATCGGTGATGAGCCTCGCGCGTAGGCTCATCCCGTGGGAATCAGTTTAGATCTTGTCGACGACAACGGTGCTGTTCGGGTACTTGACGATAAACGCCTCGTCAGTGAGCTTGACGTTCGGCTCGAGATTAGTGAGCTGGACAATCGAATAATCACCATTCCGCTCGACGTACTTCTGCTGAATCGGGAGCCACGAGTCCTGGCTAAACCATATCTCGAGACTGGCGAGTTGCCCCTTCTCCTTCGGAACCAGGTGCAATTGCGCGGTCATCTGCCCGTTGATGAGTTCGTCCTTGACGTACTCAATATTGTAGTTCTTTGCGAGGTTCTTCACGGATCCATCAAGGCCCACGATCTGGGTGTAGCTTCCCGCCTTGCCTTTCGCAGCCTTCGCGACGGACATCTTGACTACCTGATTGATGCGCGGTTGGTAAAAGACAAGGTTCTCGCCGACGACTGAAACCACCCGAACATCGGGCTTGTTGTAATCGATTCGCAGCTTGCCCTTGGCGTTTCCGACTGAGGGTTTGTAGAGAAGGATTCCATGATCGGTGTCCTTTGAACCGATCTGGGAGTTGATCCGATGTTGGACAATGGCAGCCTTAAGGCTGCGCAGATCCAAGTGGGCCTTCTCGATCTTCTGCAGAATGCCTGTCAGCATCTGCGGATTACCGTTTGCTTCGACACCACGGCTACCACTACCACTAAACAACATGAATGCGGCCGACACGGCCACCAGCGTTATCAATCTTCTCATTACCTGATTCTTCTCCGTCCAGCTTCACTCGTTTCAATTCAATTTTCGCGCGCGCTTATTCTATCTCTATTTTGTTCTGAACCAAACTCGATATCCGGTGCGACCCTGGGAGTCGCTGACCATTTCGGACGGCCTGACAAGGGCCACCTCGCATCGGCACCGCTCGTGAAGGTACATAACAATCGCCTCGTCGGGAAAATCCAGGGAGGTCGTCGCAATGTTCTTCGCGGCAAGCAATGCCCTCAGCGTCTCTGCCTCGATCATTTCCTCGCGGCTATTCTCCGCGCTGACACCTGCCCCACTCTGATGCTGGCTGCGGTCCCGATCACCGAAAAAACTGCTCGGTACAAGGAACACGGCAGCCACAATCAGCAAGCATAGCAAATCATATTGCCATGAGCCCCTCAGGTATGACCAGAGAAGCACGTTCTTAATTCCGATTAAGAAAGTTTTCATTTTCAGGCCCCTTTTGGTGTTTGGGAGGGCCCCCCTTGCCCGAAAGTCAGCGCTCGCCGACGATCCTGCCGTCGCGCATTTCAACGGTGCGCGAGGCGACGGCAGCAGCTTCGGGATTGTGAGTGATCATGACGATCGTCTGCTCGAGCTGTCGATTGAGCTTCTCAAACATCTCCAGAACGATCGCGGAGTTCTCAGTATCGAGGTTTCCGGTCGGCTCGTCAGCAAGAATGATCGCTGGCTGGGTAATGATTGCCCGGGCCAGCGCAACCCGCTGCTGTTCACCCCCGGAGAGTTCGAGCGGCTTATGGTTCATCTTGTTCTCGAGGCCAAGCAGCTTGAGGACCTCGCGACGCAGATTAGCGTTCTTCTTCTGACCACCCTTGCCGCCATTATGAATGTGCTCCGCAAGCCGCAGATTGCCTTCAGCGGTCAAAGTTGGAAAGAGATTGAATCGTTGAAAAACGAACCCGATCTTGCGCCTCCTGATATCGGTCCGCTCGGCGTCGGTAACCGCCGCCAGGTCCTCGCCATCGACGATCACGCGCCCGGAGGTCGGATTGAGCAGGCCTCCAAGAATATGAAGCAGGCTGGACTTTCCGCAACCGGAAGGACCCATGATCGAGACGAACTCTCCAGGTGCAACCGCGAAATCAACACCCCGCAGCGCATTCACATCGACTTTGCCGACGTGATAGGTCATTACGAGTTTGTCTGTCAAAAGAATTGGCGTCATGACAAGCCTTGAGAGCGACGGGCCGACAGCCCGTGACTCACCGTCCCGTACTGTCTGTTGAACTTCCAGAGCAGCGAACTATTCATATGACAATGCCTTGACCGCATCCTGTCTGGCGGCCCTGACAGCCGGGTAAAGCGCCCCGAGCGCGCCTGCACCCAGGCCCACAAGCGCCGAAAGCATCATCCACTTCCAGTGAAACTCCAGCTGCAGGGTTGTGCTTTGCTCGATCGCCCATCCCAGCACCAACGCCGCAATCAGACCAACGATCACTCCGATCAGGCTGATTGCCAGTGCTTCCCTTTCGATGACGCCGACAATAAACGCCTTTGACGCTCCAAGAGACTTGAGGATGCCTATCTCACGCGTCCGCTCGGTGATCGTCGTATACATCGCGATCAAGATGACGAGCGTGCTGACGACGGTCGAGAGCGCGACCACAGATCGAATAAACCCATCAATCCCGGGAAATGCCCGACTAAAACCCGTCGCGACATCACGCGTCAACAGGACTATGTTGCCGGGTAGCTCTGTCTCAATCCGCTTCAGCACCTCCACCTGATCATCGGGGTTTGCACACTTCACCATGATGAAACTGCATTTGCCAGGAGCAGCCTGTGCGTCCTGAAGCGCCTGAAGCGTCATCTTTATGCGCGCGCCCGATGAGGGAGAGAAAATCCCGGCGACCCGCATCTTCCGGCCGAAGACCTGAACCTGACTGCCAACCGCGAGCTTCTCCTGAGCCGCCTTAAATTCGTCGATAATGACATCGTCCGGCGATTGGAAGCTCGTCCCATCAACGATCTTCAGTCCGCTGATGGCACTGTAGCTTTCAAAATCGATTCCATCGACCATCTCGACGCCAAGCCCACTGCGACCTCGCTGGATGTACCGTCCTACCGGGCTGGTCAGGGAGACGCCCTGGATCTGACGAAGTCGATCCGCATAACGGACGTCGAGCGCAAGCACGCTTGAGGGCGAAAAGGCGCTCGAAGCGCGACGACTGAACTGTATCTCCGCTCCGATGCCGCGTTCTCGCTGGGCTCGGTCATTGAGCATGCCCCGCACGAGGGCCGTGTTTGTCGAGATCAGCACAACGCCGAGGGCCACGCCTAGAACGCTGACCAGCGTGCGCGTCTTACGCTGCCTAATGTTCGAAAAAACCAGACTGTCCATACACCAACCTTGTCCTTGAACTCCAGGCAGCAATCGGCCCTGGCACTACGTGAGGAGGCCGTCACGGCGTGGCTGGCGAATCCAGATCGGTGACCGGCAGCCCTTCGGAATTCTCCAGGGTAAATGCCTGTGACATAAGATTAGAGGGATTCACCTCGAACCGACCGGCGCTGAAAGTCAAACGCGCGGAGTAACCGTCATGGGGTCGTGAAACCAGGATGACGGACGGCCAGAGCACAGGGCTCTCATCACTGAGCTTCTCGAAGTTGGAATAATGAACTTCCGTAGCGAGAAGTCCTTTATTATCAAAAATCTGCAGCCGGGAGAACATTGCCTTGTTTGTCCGATCGAACCAGAATCGGCGATGAACCCTTGCAGCTGTATTCGGCGTAGATGCTGACTCCACTTCCGACAATACATAGAAGCTCCGCTGGATTCGCGCGTCTCGCTTGGCTCCCTGGCGCGTGTCGGGTTCTTCGACAAGGGCCTCCTCGAGACCGTAAGTGAATCGGGGCTCGTCCAGTTGCAAAGGTCGCATCAAAAGAGCTTCGGTAAAGTGAAATGGTCTTGCGGAAGCCATCGCATTTCGCCCCTCGGCTCCGAGCTTGTTGCGCCAGCGAGAATAGTCACCATCGTTCGTACCCGTCAGAAAGCGTCGATAATTCGAGACAAACACCGCAACCCTGAAGTGGTTGGATTCAGAGACCATATCGGCGATTTTCGTGCCCGTAATCGGGTATTGGATGATAAGCCGGATGCGATCAGGGCGCTGCAGGACGAGCTGCATATCTGCAGTGCGATATTTGTCCTTTGACTCGGCGTCAATAAATTGAATCAATCCACGAGTCGCGCGCAGAGCCTGCATGTCCGTCAGCCCCTTGAGTTGAGACGTCAGCTCGCTGAACTCCGCAGTGGCGAGAGGCTCGATTAACCGCGGGATGGACTCGTCTCGAACCCTGGCAAGGTTGGCGCAGGAGCCGGTTAGCAGTGCAAGTAAAGTAACCAGAAGCAAAATACGGAGCCGGTAGGACCCTGGATAAATTCCAGGAGCAGGTGAACACGTCATAAGCCGGATGATAGCCATATTTGGCAGCTAAACAAAGTACTGAAGCTATCAGAAGCCCTCAGCCATTGTCAATCAGCACTTGCCCAGCACTTGCCCAGCACTTGCATGAGCGGGTGAGGGGGGGAGAGGGAGACGATGAGACGGGGAGGGGGGATCATTAACGAGGGGCGCAGGGCTCAACGTCACTCAACAGGCTGAGGGAATGCCGCAAAAGGGTAGGCGTGGTATGGACCGCACCAAAACGTCTGTTCCCCTTGCCGCGTTGGGATGCCAGTACCCCGGTTCATGACCTCCAGATGGCGGGCATCCCGGGCCGCCCGTGGCACTTAACTCCAGTTACTTCAGATGTTTCGCGTCGCGATGTGAATCGCGTGAACCGATTGGCACGTAGCTTGTATTAGAAGGGGTGACGAAAAGGAAAAAGCAAAGTAGACGACGGGAAAGAAACGAAGAAAGTACAAACAAAAAGAAAGTGAAGAGAAGGAAAGAGAAGGGTATCGATATGTTGACGACGAACACCAATACGAAGAACACCAGTAAGACAACAGGGTATGTAGCGGCGACGCTCCTCGCGTTGCTTACGTTGGGAAGTTCAATGACGGCGATGGCGGATCAGAGGTTTGGTCGGAACGAGATCCGGAGGTCCAGCAAGAACGAAGTGCGCGAGATCGCGCGACGCAACGGATATCAACTCGGCGTTCGTGAAGGACGATTCGATCGTGAGCGAAATGGCCGGTTTGACTTGAGAGACAGCCGGGTTTACCGCGAAGCAA
>JBDTUW010000058.1:0-11726 GCA_040007555.1 Acidobacteriota bacterium
GATCCCATTCTCCTCGAGTTGACGGTAAACGGGCGTCTCCTTAACGTAGGAAGACATCGACCGCATTAGTTTCGGAATTGTCTTCCAGTGGTCGTCAACTTTGGAGCCAAAGCCTGTGTCGAAAAGGATCGTCGCTTCAGGATGTCGGACAAGTACGGCAGCCATGCCATTTTCATATCCGGCGCTCCAGCTACCACCTCGATAGGTGAAGGCCTGGCGAGCGGGCATCTTGCCTGCCTTGATCAATGAGAGTTTGACTTCGGGAAGGGCGGCTGGATCGCGTCGGCCACGGCCGATACCAACGGCCTGAGCGGGATCGTCCGGGAGTACCTGCGGGGTGAAGCTGTAGATAAGCGCACCGACTGCAATCAGCAAAAGAATGCCGACCCCATAGAGCACTTGTCGCAGCAGCCTCTTCATGAGCCGAGCTTAACCGAAAGCCCGGAAAGCGAAAAGCCCCGCTGCGATAAACTGGCGAGCTAGTTTGGTTACGATCGAGCCCTAGGGTCGATCACGGCCAATGGAAGGCCGCTCCCGTCGTCCATCGTTCTGGTTACCGTTTGACGCGGCATGCTGGTCGGCGGCGCGATATCCGTCACGCGCCCGAACCACAACGCCCTCACGACCGACGCGGACGCGAATACGGCGGAAAGAACCGTCACGAGCAGAATTGGTTGGATAATAGCTTAGGGCATACTGGTGCCGGAGCTCATCTGCGATGCTCGCGAAGGCACTGTCGAGATTCTGAAGTGTGTCGGCTTCGTAAAGGCGCGCGCCGCTGCGACTCGCCAGGTCGCGCAGATACTGCTCGCCTCTCTGCTCGTTCTGCCTGCCGCCACCACCACGTTGAGGGCCTCCCTGAGGCCATTGCGGCGGCCATTGCGGAGCTACGAGAGGAGCGACTAGCGGCCAGCGGCGGTTTCCTCGTCGCCTGGGAAACTGGATGGGAGGAATCGGCCACGGCGATGTGATTACCGGCCCCTGACCTCGACCATTGCCCCCGCCACGTATGCCACCCAACGTTTCGGCAGTGGAATATCTAATGGGATAAACCAGGACTCCGGATTCCTCCACCTGATCGAGCGTGGTTGCCGCTTTGGCAAACTTGCTTGTCGAGTCCATACCATCAGTAAATAGCACGATCGCTTTTCGTCCCTCGACCCTGTCGAGGCGCTCCGAAATCACGAGGTCGACGGCATCAAAGAGTTTTGTACCACCGCCGATGCGAGTCCCATAGATTGCGCGCCGCAGCTTGGCGCGATCGCTGGTGAATTCGGAGTCGATGTATATCTTGTCGTCAAACGATATGACCATGACCCGATCCTCGGGTCGAAGTTGCTCGACGAAGGCGATTGCGGCCTGTTGAATGTCCTCGTGCCGAAAGGCAGTGCTCCGCGAAGTATCAAGCATGAGCACTACATGAAATGGCACCTCGACCGGCCCGAAGTCCGCTATTTCCTGTTCGATTCCATCCTCAAAGAGTTGGAAATCGCGTTTCGTCAGGCTGGGAACGTACTTGCCGTCGCGGTCAAGCACGCTGACCGGGATCGAAACCAGCGTGGTATCGATTTTGATGGTCGAACTGTCATCCTGTGAGCCGACAGGCCCATCGTCGCGCGCTGGCGGATTTTGAGCAGACGGCTGTCTTGTCGAAGGGGACGTCGATGGCGGAGCCTGGTCAGACGGCTGTCTGGTCGATGGAGAGGTAGGCGGCGGAGCTGGGTCAGAGGGTGTCTTACCTCGCCGCTGAGCTGAACCGACGGGCGACGTCTGCGGCTCATCTTTGCGCCCCGACTGAGCAGATACAGCCACTACTGAATTAACTAGTAGCAGAGCCGCCAGGAGACCGCCAAGTTTTCGTCTGTTCATTAGACCATTCCCTCCGCTGGTCAGGAACGAGCCTTCGCGCGCGGGGCAACACTCCCGACGCACGTCAAATCTCGGACTCGACCTTGAACCCAGTACTCACACGGAAGGGGTAACCGCGGAACAGTGATTATAACGCAAGTCACCGAGTCAAGCTGTGATTATTGCGTTATCTGCGGGCTCCAAGGGGGATTAGTCTCTTGGTCAATCCCATCGTCTGTTGTCTGCGGCGCGTGACGTGGCTGACGGCCCGTCCAGAATCTAGGCAGCACCTGGCGAGCGGACAGGTTTGCCCCGAGTATCAAGATGAAGGATAGGATGAAGACCCACGTGACAAGCGCCATGACCTTGAATATCTCGCCATAACTCGATTGGAACCCAAGCAGCGGTAGCGCCAGCCGATACGCAAAGGTTGCTATCAGACAGAGAAGCCCCGTCGCAAACGAGGTGAAGAATATCTGCCGAACTTCGACCTTGCCGTGCGGGACCCAGTAATAGATCAGGAAAAGGAAGAGCGTCATGAACGGCAGTGAGATCAGCAGTGCAAGACCATTGAAAAACCAAAGCCGCACCTGACCAGTCCCGAAAGCGGCTGCGAGCGCGAGATCGACGTACGACGTGAGCATCGCGGCACCGATCATAATCCCACCGCAGATGATAGTCAGTGCAAAGTAAGTGAGGTACTGCTTGATCGTCCCCCGCGGTTTGATGAAACCATAAGCGCGGTTGAGCGCAAGTTCGATGGGAAGAAACACACCCGAACTCGAAAAGATCAGAAGGCCAAAGGAGAAGAGTCCGGCTTTTCCCGTCGGTCCCCGCGTTACCGAATCCAGGCTGCGAAAGAGCATTCCTGACTCGACTGGCACAAAAGCTCGCATCAGCTTGTAGATCGTTTCATAGCTCTCCTGCGAGTTCAGCAGATTCACCAGGACGCTTCCCACCAGCACGATGAAGGGAAAAAACGAAAGCAGAATGTTGAAGGCTATTGATGAGGCGTAGACGTAGACCTCGGAAGTACTAAGATCGTAGAGCGCGGGCCACATTCTCTTAAAGAACATCCAGCTACCGCGAACGTAGAATCTCAAACCTCCGCGAGAGGGCTGCATGAGGACGCGCTCGTCAATAAGAACTTTGGATTTTAGATTTTGGATTTTGGACTCCCGGAGTTTGGCGACTGTTTGGATTTTCGATTTTGGACTCGGACTCGACTCCTGGACTTCTTCCGCAAGTTACGATACCAATCCTCAATGCCAACCCCAATCCTAAATCCACAATCCCCAATCTTCAATCAAATCCAAAATCTAAAATCTAAAATCTAAAATCAAATCTATGTTCCGACCGCCTCATCCACCGCGAATTAACCTCAAGAGGCTGATCCTTGGACTTGCCATTCTGGCCGCAATCCCGATGGCGATTTACTGGTGGCTGCGCACTCGCCCGCCCGGCCCGCTTGTCGAAGTCGTGACTATCGGGGGTGTTGGTCCGCGAATTCGTTCCGAGGCCCTGAGTGACCCCTTCGGTCTTGCCATCGATGAGAACCGCAACGTTTTCGTTAGCGACGGTCTCGGCGGACGGATACATCGTCTCTCTCCCGACGGTCGCGACCAGGTCATCGCTTCGGGTCTGAACATGCCTTCCGCACTTGCGTTCGCCTCTGACGGGAGCCTGATCATCGCCAATACCGGCGCCCATACTTTGGTCCGCCTGAATGTCATCAACGGAGCGACCTCCCTTTTTGCCGGCAGCCCCGATGAGAGCGGCGACGTTGATGGACTTGGCTCGGAAGCACGATTCAACGGACCCGTCGGGATAGCGATCGACACAAATAACAACATCGTCGTGGCCGACACTTACAACGACCGAATACGTGTCATCGCCGCAGATGGGCGTGTAAGCACTCTGGCAGGTGGGCCAGAGCCGGGCTTTCTCGATGGCAGAGGCGCCGATGCGCGATTCGATACGCCGTGCGGGGTCGCCATGTCCACTGACGGAGCCATCCTCGTGGCAGACACCGGTAATCACCGTATACGCCGGGTCGCCCGAGATGGGACCGTGACGACGATCACGGGCCAAAGTGAGTCAGGTTCCCGCGACGGCGCGCTGTCCGAAGCAACCCTGGATGAACCGGTCGCAATCGCGGTTCGACGAGGCGGCGCCGTGTTCATCGCTGATGCGGGTGGATCGCGAATCCGCGCCATCATTCCCGCGGAGGCGCCGTTGGTTTCCACGGTCTCTGGCGGTTTTCCCACCGCTTTGATTGATGGTGCGATTGCACAAGCTCGTTTCAATCGCCCTTCAGGACTGGCCTTCACCGCGAATGACGTGCTGGTGGTAACGGACGCTGGAAATGGTTTTGTCCGGGCGCTGGTGCCCTCGGATCAGCAGGGGCAGGGACTGGGGAGATTTGCCACATCGGATGAGGCAGTCCTTTCGGCAAAGGAGATCCGCGAGAAGGTCAAGCCGCGATGGCCCTTCGAACCCGCCGATGCCAGACGCGAAATAGCCGGCACCTTCGGTGAGATACGCGGCGAAGCTCTGCCTGAACACGATGCCTGGTTTCACAGCGGCCTGGACATTCCGGGCAGTTATGGAGAGACCGTGCGCGCCCTGTTTGACGAGCAAATCACGTTGCCGGTTCCGGTCGCAGGCGCTGGGGGTCCGCGCGAACGCGTGCGTCTGCCGCTGTTCGGCTACATTCACCTCCGAGTTGGGCGCGACGCTCACGACCGCACGCTACCCGGGTTTGATCGGCTGGGATTTCGGTTGCGAATCGATGATCAGGGACAGATCTCAGGTGTCCGTCTGCGTCGCGGTGCACGGTTTCATGCGGGTGCCCCACTTGGCACCCTCAACCGGCTAAATCATGTGCATCTTGTCGCAGGCCCACCTGGTGATGAGGTCAATGCGCTTGCTGCATTGGATCTGCCGGGCCTCACGGATACGACTGCGCCGCTCATCGAGGATGTAACGGTGACAAATGAGGCTGGTCAGAGTTTCACAGCTGAGCGGGGGATCGCGGGCAAGCGAACGGTTGTCAGTGGAAACGTCAGAATCATTGCGCGCGCCTACGATCAGGTTGACGGAAATGCCTCTTACCGCAGGCTCGCGCCCTTCCGTTTCGCCTATCAGGTGTTGACCGAATCGGGTGCGCCGGCACGGGGATTTGAACGTCCCCTCGAAACAATCGTCTTCGAACGACTGCCGGTCGAATCCGGAACTGTTCCGCTGGTGTATGCCGAGGGTAGCCAATCCGGTTATGAGGGGCGAACGATCTTCGCGTTTCTCATAACCAATACTGTTCGTGACGGTAAGGCGCAGGCGGGCTTCTGGAATGCCTCGGCACTCGAGCCCGGAAAGTACACGCTTCGTGTCTTTGCTGCGGATTTCTTTGGCAATCGGTCACAGCGCGATCTGCCAGTCAGAATCGCCGGGTAGTCTTCGATGCGCGTCTTCATCTTCTTACTCGCTGTCCTGCAGATCGGAGTTGTCGCGATGGCCAACGATTCGAACGCGGTCGAACCCGGTATCACGCGCGAGCTTGCGCGGGCACGTGCCGAGCAGATTTCGGATCTTCGTTACCGACTCAGCGTCACTCTTGAGCCGGGCGCGAGTCGAATGAAAGGGCGCGTCGAAATCAGATGCCAGGTGATGAAGGCGGGTGATCAGTTAGTGCTCGACTTCAGGGATCTGGATGCTAACGGCCGGGTCATCGATGGGGTTGTGAGCGATCTTTCGATCAATGGTGAGTCGGTAGCGGAAGTAAGGCAATCCAATGGTCACATTCTGCTGCCCGGTGCGTCGTTCAGGCAGGGAGAGAATCTGATCGCGCTTTCGTTTGAGACTGGAATCGCGTCTGCGGGGCGTCCGATCACGCGCTTTATGGATCGGGATGATGGAAGCGAGTACATCTATACGCTATTCGTTCCAATGGACGCGAGTCTCGCGTTTCCGTGTTTTGACCAACCCGATCTGAAGGGAAAGCTGACGCTCGACGTGACTGTACCCCAGGCGTGGCTGGTCTCCGGAAACGGCGCCCTTGAGAAGCGCGTCCCAGCAACACGTCCGGACTATGCCACCCACCACTTTAGAGAGACGCCGCCAATCAGTACCTATCTCTTCTCGTTTGCGGCTGGCCCATTCCAGCGAATGGGCTCCACTCGTGGGCCAGTTTCGATTGAACTATATTTTCGAAAATCAAAAAAAGAAGTTGCTCCGGACCTTAGTGAAGTGCTGGAGCTGACGAACCGTGGGATGCGGCATCTCGCAGAGTTCTTTGGACAGCCGTTTCCATTTGCGAAGTACGATCAGGTACTGCTTCCAGGTTTCGCCTACGGCGGAATGGAGCACGCTGGCGCAACCTTTCTTCGCGAAGACGCGATATTGTTTCGCACTACGCCAACGGTCGCGGATAAACTCAATCGCGCTTCCCTGATACTTCACGAATTAACACACCAATGGTTCGGCGACCTCGTCACGATGAGGTGGTTTGACGACCTCTGGCTCAAGGAGGGATTCGCGAACTATATGGCTTCCCACGCGATGGACGCCTACTACGCCGGCCCAAACCGGATCGACATCTGGAAGCGCTTCTACCAGGTCCACAAACCGGCTGCCTATGCGATCGACTCAACTCAGGGGACAACGCCGATCTACCAGGAGGTAAGGAATCTCGCGGACGCAAAATCCGCTTATGGAGCAATTGTCTATCAGAAGGCGCCGAGTCTTCTCCGCGCCCTGTCGTTCACGATCGGCGAGTCAAACTTCCGCGACGGCGTGAGGTTGTTTCTCAAGGAACACGCCTACGGCAATGCGGAGTGGGCTGATCTGATCAAGGCGTTCGAACGCGCCTCAGGTCTGGACCTGGAAGGTTGGGCGGCTGCCTGGATCAAACAACGCGGAATGCCACAAGTCGATGTGGAGTGGAAGTGCGACGGTAACGGGCGCCTGAGTGGTCTGCTTCTGCGGCAGCGAAATGTGCTCGGCGATGGTCACGAGTGGCCGATCAGGACACAGGTGTTGCTTGCCTATCACGACGCCCCTGCAGAGCGCATCACCGTTGACCTCAAGAGCGAGACCACAACTGTCCTCGAGGCCGAGGGTCGCAAATGCCCGGCTTACATCTTTGCCAATGATGGGGACTATGCTTACGGGCGATTCCTTCTCGACAAGCAAAGTCGTGCGGGCGCGATTGCGCAACTTTCCGACAGGACGGATCCATTCCTTCGCACAATGCTCTGGGGAGCGCTCTGGGACGCAGTTCGCGAGTCTGAGATGGCTCCCAATGAATACCTCGCCCTCGCGATACGACTTCTCCGCACTGAGGCGGACGAAGAACTCGTACAAAGTCTGCTCACCCGAGCGACGATTGTCTTCCAAAGGTACCTTTCAGTCACGGATCGGCGTGAGGTCGCTCCGGCTCTTGAAGAACTGTGTCTTGATCGAATGCAGAAGGCCGGGGACCTGGGTCGACGCATTAACTTCTATCGTGCGTTCCGCTCCCTCGCATCTACCGAGGCGGGCCGGCAGAAGCTTAAAGAGCTGCTGGCAGGCAATCTGCCGGTACAAGGGCTCGAGTTCAAACCACTGGATCGCTGGCAGACACTCAGGACACTGGTGGGGTTGGGAGATCCGGATGCTGAGAAGCTGCTCGCTGAGGAGAAAGTTCGCGACGCAAGTGATGAGGGGCGCAAACAAGCTTACTTGACCGAAGCTGCCCGGAGAAACTCGTCGGCAAAACAGCGGTATTTCGCCGACTATCTCGAGAATCGCAGTGTCCCGGAGGATTGGATTGAAGGCAGCCTGGCGAGTTTCAACTTTTGGGATCAATCGGAGCTGACGCGTCCATATCTGAAACGCGCGCTCGAGGCGCTACCGCAAGTGAAGCGGGAACGGAAAATATTCTTTGGTCTCGCCTGGTTGAACGGATTCATCGGAGGACAGCGAAGCCCCGAGGCGCTGCAAACCGTCAGAGAGTTCCTCAAGCACGGTGAGCTCGACCCGGACCTCCGCTTGAAGGTCTTGGAAGTAACAGATGAACTGGAACGAACCGTGCGCATCCGCGAGCCGAGGAAGTGATCAGAGCGTGCGACTCGCTCGAGGGCCTGACTCGGTGACCGATCCTTTGGTATGACTCTCGAAGTAGCGATCCACGAGGACGCGCTATATGAAGAGCGAGAAGATGCCGTAAATGAGGGCGGACATTGCGGCAGCAGCCGGAATAGTCAGCACCCAGGCCCACACGATGCGCCCGGCAACCCCCCAGCGAACCGCAGAGAGCCGCTTGGTTGAGCCCACGCCGACGATTGCACCGGTAATGGTGTGAGTCGTCGACACGGGAATGCCGAGGAGCGAGGCGAAAATGACGGTCAGACCGCCGCCGGTCTCGGCACAGAATCCGCCGACCGGGCGCAGCTTGGTGATCTTGGTTCCCATCGTCCGCACAATCCGCCATCCTCCCGAGAGCGTACCCAGGGAGATCGCCGCGTGCGCCGAAAGGATAACCCAGATTGGAACTTCAGCGCTCGGCAAGTAGAACTTACCGAGAATCAAGGCCGCCATCATAATTCCCATGGTCTTCTGGGCATCGTTCAGACCATGCGAAAGACTGAAAAGCGAGGCCGAGGCAATCTGCATGACCCGAAACAGGCGGTCAACTTTTGAGGGCCGGGTGTTTCGAAAGATCCAGCCCACCGCAACCATGAAAGTCATGCCAATGAGCATTCCCAGCAGCGGCGAGATGACGATAAATGAGATCGTCCCTGGCCAACCGCGTGGCCAACTGGAAGACACCAGAGAACCAAAACCGGCCTTGGCGACCGCTGCACCCGCATACCCGCCTACGAGTGCGTGGGAAGAGCTCGTAGGTAAGCCGATGTACCACGTGATCAGGTTCCACGCGATGGCACCCATGAGTCCGGCTAGCACGACCCACTCATTGACCTGGGAAAGGTCGATGAGACCTTTGCCGATCGTCGAGGCAACGTGTGTTCCGAACCCGAAGGCGGCGACAAAGTTGAAGAAGGCCGCGAGCGCGACGGCTTTACCCGGGGAGAGCACGCGCGTCGAGACAACGGTCGCGATCGAATTCGCTGCGTCGTGAAAACCGTTGGTGTAATCGAAAATGAGCGCGACCACAATGATAGTCGCAACAAGCACAAACGTGGTCGACATCTTAACCTCGGAGGGGTACGGAGGATGCGTCTGACGCCGTTTCGGCCTTACCCGCCATCAGGCATTCTTGAGGACAATGCCTTCGAGCGTGTTCGCCGCGTCCTGGCACTTGTCGATCGTCATCTCAATCGCCTCGTAGATCTCTTTCCATTTTAGAAGTTTGATCGGATCCTTCTCATTGGCGAAGAGCTGCTCAATCGCTTCGTGATGACGGTCATCACCCTCGGTCTCAAGAGCGTGCATCTCGATGCATTCCTTCAGGACCTTGGCGGTGTCCTTTTCAAGCGCCGAGACTGCCCGCTCAAGAGTCGCGACCATGCGAACCACTACATCGGTCATTTTCTGCGCGTGCGGAGTTGAGTTCTCAATGTGAAAAAGCACAATCCTTCGCGAGACGTATTCGATGTAGTCCATGACGTCATCCAGCTCGCTCGCGAGAGCGTGAATATCCTCGCGGTCGATTGGGGTGATGAATGTTTGATTGAGCCGCCGGATGATTTCGTACGTCAGGTCGTCGCAGCTATGTTCGATCTTCTTGATCTTCTCGGCGTACTCGAGATGCCGACCAAAATCGTTGAAGAGCTGCTGCAGGAGCAGTGCCCCTTCGCTTAGGTACGATGAGACGCGATTGAACAAATCAAAGTATTTCTCATCTCTCGGTAAGAGCCGGAACATGGTTGTCTCCTTGTATCTTCGTCGCTGCACCCTGAAGGCTCCCCCTCAAAGCGCACAGGTGGCGAAGTATAGCCGACAAGCGGCAGAACTGGAACCGATCTCCTTGCATGTCAAGTAAGGGCGAGAGATTTAAGATTCGCCTAACATGGTGCGGGAAGAGGGAGATCGCAAGTTGCGACAGGGATTAGCGGCGGCTTTTGGGATCTTCACGCTGATCGAGCAACCGGCGCATCTGCCGGGCGGCATTTGCGGGTGAGGAAGCGTCTGCGATTGCAGCTCCGATGATGACGCCAGCCAGAGGTGCATCGCTAAGCAGGGCCAACTCCGCAAGATCAATACCACCAGCGAGATACACAGGCAACTCTATTTCGGGTATCATCCCCGTCAGGCGTTTCAGCCCCTCTTCGTGACCGGCTTTTCCTTTCTTGAAGCCCCTGCGGTTGATACAAATGGAGTTCACTCCCAAGTCTCGCAGTTGCTTCGCACGTTCCGGTATGTTGGCGACGCTCAAACTGTCTGCCATGACCGATCCTTCGTAGCGACGCGCCGACCGGACAACGCGGTCAATGACTTCATCGGCCGCGCATCCAAGTACGGTCACGACATTTGCCCCTGCTGCAAATGCAAGTTCTGCAATAGGTTCACCGGCATCAATGACCTTGATATCGGCCACGATGGCGCGCCCACGATAGCGGCGCCGTAACTCGCGGACGACGCGGATGCCCTCGCGAATGAGCAATGGTGTCCCAGCCTCGATCAGATCCACATAGGGCGCCGCCTGCCCGACCACTTCGAGGGCCTGCGCGAGATCCGGTCGATCGAGTGCGAGTTGAAGCTTCATCGGCGGAAGTTGTCAGTTGCCAGTCGCCAGTTGCCAGTGTCAGTTCTCAGTTGCCGGTTGTCGAGTTCTTCATTGTCGCCTCGAGCTGTCAGCTCAACAAGCGGATGAGGGAAGGAGAGAATTTCAGAAGTTTTCCACAGATTCTGTGGAAAACTCTGTGGAAATAGACGCCGACGACCGTCAGATCTTGTCACATCAGGGCTTAACGCACTGACTCCAGTTCAAGCATTGCCCGACCAAGCGGCCTGATCACTCGCAACCGCCGAAGTGGCGAGTAGCAACTGACAACTGCTTACTCTTCGCGCATTTGATCGAGCCGTTCGAGGAAGGCGCCTCGTTCGTCAGGTGCGATCAAAACCTGGCGAGGCTTGCTTCCATCTTCGGGGCCAACCACTCCATCGTGATGCATTGCATCGATAATCGACGCCGCTCGTCCATATCCGATACGCAGTCTCCGCTGAAGTACCGATGTCGACGCCCGCCCCATTTCAAAGACGATCCTCAGCGCCTCTTCGTACTTTTCATCTTTTCTGAGCTCAGAGAGGACTTCGCCTTCAATCTCCTTGTCGCTCATCTGTACCTTCTCGTCGTATTCCGGCTTTCGCTGAGCGCGAATGAAGTCGGCTATTCGTTTGACTTCCTTCTCGTCGACATAGGCCCCGTGGACTCTGATGAGCCTGGAGGTACCGGGCGGCAGGAAGAGCATATCGCCCTGACCGAGCAGCCCCTCCGCGCCGTTAGTGTCGATGATCACCCGAGAATCAACCTTGGAGGAAACACGAAACGAGATGCGTGAAGGAAAATTCGCTTTGATGAGGCCGGTAATGACGTCGGTCGAGGGCCGCTGAGTCGCCAACACCAGATGGATTCCCACTGCCCGCGCCATCTGCGCGAGACGCGTAATGCTCTCCTCAACGTCGCGCGCCGAGACCATCATCAGATCTGCCAATTCGTCGATGACGATGACGATGTATGGAAGCTGCTTTGGCAGGTCATCGCTTTCTTCCGACAAGTTGTAGTCGACGGTCGCGCAGACCTCCTGGTTGTACTGGTCGATATTGCGCACGCCAAAAGCAGCAAGGTGCTTGTAGCGGTTCTCCATCTCGCTGACCGCCCACTTGAGCGCAAAACTCGCTCGTTTCGGATCAGTCACGATGGGAGTAAGCAGGTGAGG
>JBDTUW010000059.1:0-11652 GCA_040007555.1 Acidobacteriota bacterium
AACGCGATCACAGTTTGAAGACAAAGAACCAACCCTTGAACGGCAGATATCTCCCTTCATTTACAACGATCCGCAACGCTGCGTCACCTGCAAGCGTTGCACTCGAGTCTGCGAAGAATGGATGGACGAGTTTGCGATTACCACTGTTAATCGTGGCTCACACACGCTGATCAGTTCGTTTGGCGGCTGGCTCGAGTGCTCCGACTGCGGCAATTGTGTTGATGTCTGCCCGACCGGCACTCTGCTTCACGTTCCGTATAAGTACGTCGCCCGTCCGTGGGATCTAAAACAGACGCCGACGATTTGTAATTTCTGCTCTGACGGATGTTCGATACTCGCCGGAACCCGAAGCGAGGAGCTTGTCAGGGCTGTCGCGCGTGATGGACGTGGCCGCACCGCAGGCGGTATCAATCATGACTTCCTTTGCGCACTGGGCCGTTACACGATCGATCTTGTCCACAGTCCCGAAAGAGTTGAGCGTCCGTTGGTGCGGCGAGGGGACGTCCTTGTGCCGACCACATGGGACGATGCGCTGAGCTATGCGGCCAAGCATCTGGCCGGGATCAAGCAGGCCAGCGGGGGCGACTCGATCGGCATCATCAGTGCGGCGCGGTTGCTCAACGAAGACCAATACCTCCTCGCGAAGTTTGCTTCTGACGCGCTCGACTCACAAAATGTCGCGTTTTACACGGACACCGATGAGATCGACCTCGCGTCGTTCCTGAGATACGGAACTCCGACTTTGGCAACTCAGAAGCATATACGGAGCGCGGACACGATCTTACTGATAGGGTCGGATCCCAACGAAGAGAACCCGCTGACGGCTTTCTCAATTCGCTGGGCTGTTCGACAAGAGTCTTCGCGCCTCTTTATTATCAACTCGATGCCGACCCGCCTTGAACGACAGGCAGAACTCGCACTTCGAGTCCGCGAGGGAAGTGAAGGGGCCCTGATCAGCTGTTTACTCGATGAAGCGGCGTCCGTCGAGGCGGCCTCGGCGATGGGCGTCGACGCAGAACAGCTAAGGCAAATCCGAAAGGCCGTCCACGAAAGCGGCCGCGTCGTGGTTGTTTTTGGCAATGAACTGTCAGGCGCGGCCGTCGAGGCGCTGGCACTTCTTGAAGAGGCGCTGGCGACCCCGAGCGATGATGTCGCGGCAGAGTCGCGACGCGCTCATCTCGATGCCTTGTCGCGGCAGGTTCGTTCTACCAATTCAACCAATAAACCCGCGATCAATGAGAATCCCCTGACAGCAATCGTTCCGCTTCCCACGCTCGAAGTCGCAGCGGAGCCAGTGCGATCGGAAACCAAGTTTTCGTTTTTGCCGCTGGTTCGCTACTCGAACTCGCTCGGTGCGTATCAGATGGGCATGACGCCGGCAGTCAGCGGCGGTCTCTCGGCGCAGGCTATGATCAACGGTTCTGGCGAGCGCCTGAAGGCCCTTTACGTGGCGGGTGAAGAACTCTTCGAGAAGTCGACCACGGACCCCGAGCAGCTACGGAAGAGTCTTGCCAGCCTGGAACTCCTGATTGTTCAGGACCTTTTCCTGACGGAGACCGCGCGGATGGCCCACGTCGTGTTTCCGTCGACAAGTTTTGCCGAATCGCAGGGCACACAGGTCAACAATGGCGGTCAGGTGCAGATGGTGCGGCGGGTCATTCCGCCAGTCGGTCAGGCGAGACCTGACTGGATGATTACCAACTCACTAGCGCGGCTCATGGGTCATGACTTCGGATTTGCGGGCCAGATCAAACAGATATTCAGGGAGATTTCCGAGCGTGTGAAGGGCTATAGCGGACTGACGCACAATCGACTCGTGAACGAGGGTCCACAGCAGGTCGCG
Organism: Acidobacteriota bacterium; assembly: GCA_040007555.1. Taxonomy (GTDB): domain Bacteria; phylum Acidobacteriota; class Blastocatellia; order RBC074; family RBC074; genus JANNRD01. The sequence continues at coordinate 1,844 of JBDTUW010000059.1, forward strand.
AGCCCACAGCCCGAGACCGGCAGTATAGATCGCGCGGCCCTCGGTCGACGTCTCTCAGAGGCGGTCGCCGCAGTCGATCGCGCGGGAAGCGTTGACGAAGCGGAATTGACTGCGAAGGCGGGCTCGCGTCTGCACCAGCGGTATCCGGCAATGACGAAGTACTCGCAAATGTTGACACCGACGATCGGCTCTGCCGATGACGAGAAGATGGCTCCGGTGATTTTTCCCGCATAGCAGGTGTCGTCAACGGTCCGGTTTTCGAGACTGGAAGGTATCCCTCTCCGAACAAAGATATGTCAATTGACCTCGGTTTCATTATTGAGGCGCTGATCAAGACTGTCATCATCTTTCATGTCGTCTTGATTATTCTGGCCTATACGGTCTATGCCGAGCGTCGCGTTCTCGCGGTTATTCAGAACCGCTTGGGACCAAACCGTGTGGGTCCATTTGGCCTGCTTCAGCCATTTGCTGATCTGCTGAAGTTCATCATGAAAGAGGATCTCATTCCTCTTGCAGTGAACAAGTGGTTATATCTGCTGGCACCGATAGTGACTCTGGTACCAGCATTTATGGTCATGATCATTTATCCCTTCGGCCCGACGGTCAAACTCCCATTTGTAGGCGACGTCAACCTTTACGTGACGAGGCTCAATGTCGGCCTGCTCTTCGTATTTGCGCTGACCAGTCTGGGCGTCTATGGGATCGTCATTGCGGGATGGGCGTCAAACTCGAAATACAGTCTGTTGGGAGGGTTGCGTTCATCGGCACAGATGGTTAGTTATGAACTGAGCCTCTCGCTCTCGGTGATTGGAGCTGTTCTTCAGGCAGGCTCGCTTGACCTGGTTGAAATCGTCAGGAACCAATCAGGGTTCGGCGGGATGGGCTGGCACATCTTCTGGTTTCAGCCGTTTGGATTCTGCATTTACCTGATCAGCGCCATTGCCGAGACAAATCGAGTGCCGTTTGACCTTCCTGAGGCGGAGACTGAGCTTGTCGCGGGATTCCACACTGAATACAGCGCGATGAAGTTCGCCATGTTCTTTCTGGCGGAATACGCGAACATGTTTACGGTGTCGGTGATTGCCACAGTCCTCTTTCTTGGAGGATGGAATGGGCCGTTCATCGCGGATCTACCGTGGTTGGGGCCGATCTATTTCTTTGCGAAAGTGTTCTTCTTTCTCTTTCTCTATATCTGGTTGAGAGCGACGCTCCCGCGGTTTCGGTACGATCAGCTGATGAATTTCGGCTGGAAGTTCCTGCTTCCGGCGGCGCTTTTCAATATCGTGCTCTCAGCCGTGATCGGCGTGTTCTTCTTTTGATCGTCTCACGAGAGATGATCGCGTGATGACAATGGAAATTCTTTTCTTCCTCTTTGGTATTCTGGCGGTCGTCGGTGCGCTCAATGTCATCCTGCAGCGCAATCCCATCTATTGCGCGATCGGGTTGATTGTGACCCTGTGTTCCCTCGCCGGGCTCTTCCTGACACTCTCTGCCCAGTTCATCGCGGCAATCCAGATCATCGTTTATGCCGGGGCCATCATGGTGCTGTTCGTCTTTGTCATCATGTTGCTCAATGTGCGGGCGGAAGAGTCAAAGTCCGACAGGCACAGATTTCTCAAGTGGCTGGCCGCTCCGCTTTTCCTGGCCTTGCTCGCAGAGGTCTATTATGTGGTTCGCACCGTGACCACTCCGATGCTGCCGATTCCAGCGACGGGCGCCGCGCCACCAGCAGAGATACTGGGAACCGTCGAGTCTATCGGCAATCAGATGTTCACTTCGTATCTCCTGCCGTTCGAAGCGACTTCCGTGCTGATTCTCATGGCGATCGTCGGAGCAATGCTCCTCGCTCGACGTGACAAGGAAGAGCCCCACTCTTTCACGGAAGAGGTGGTCTCGCCGCTTGCTGAGGGGCATCCCGCCGACACTATCGAGTCGTCCGAAGAGCACGTGACGACCGGAGCGGGGCATCGGTAGAACCCGGACGGCAGACGACAGGTCTTTTGAGGTCTTTATGATTCCCATATCCTGGTATCTCGCACTGAGCGCTGTCATTTTTACGATTGGTGTTGTCGGCGTCATAGTGCAGCGAAATGTCATCGCGCTCTTTATGTGTGTAGAGCTGATGTTGAATGCCGTCAATCTTACTCTCGTCGCGTTTTCGCGTTATACGCTGAATCCAACGGGGCAGCTTTTTGTCTTTGTGGTTATGGCCGTCGCTGCGGCCGAGGCGGCGGTTGGTCTCGCGATCATCATTTCACTGTTCCGCAATCGAGAGACTTTGAATATCGACGAGGCGGACCTGCTCAAGTTGTGAGTGTTGCGCGCCGCCCGGTCGTCATCAAACACAGGAACTGATTCAAGAGCCCTATGCTTCTTACCTGGATAACTTTCGCGCCCCTTCTTGGTGCAATCATCAATGGACTCTTTGGCAAGCGGCTCGGGGAGCGCCTTGTCGGGCTGATTGCATGCGCCTCGGTTGGGGTCTCGACGGTCCTCGCATTCTTCGCTTTCTTTACTCGTCTCCTGCCGCTGCCTCCCGAAACGAGGCAGTATCGCGAGTTATTCTTTACCTGGGTATCCGTCGGAAGCTTTCGAGCCGATTTTGGTTATCTGCTTGACCCGCTCTCGGGGATCTACATCCTCTTTATCACTGGCGTTGGCCTTCTCATTCACATCTACGCCACGGGTTATATGCATGGCGACCCGGGATACTACCGGTTCTTTGCCTACCTCAACCTGTTCATGTTCATGATGCTGACCCTGGTGCTTGCCGACAATTTGCTGCTGCTATTTGTCGGGTGGGAGGGTGTCGGGCTTTGTTCATACCTCCTGATCGGATACTACATTCGCAAGAAGGAAGCAGGTGATGCAGCGAAGAAGGCGTTTATCACCAATCGAATCGGGGATTTTGGCTTCATGATCGGATTGTTCCTGACCTACACGGTATTTGGAACGATCAGTTTTGTCGCCAAGGGCGACGTGCTCGGACTTCTGGCACTCGCGGCAGAGCGCCCCGTCGAGGTCTTTGGAACCGTTGGCGTCCTGACTGCGATCTCGTTGCTATTCTTCGTTGGCGCGGCGGGCAAGAGCGCACAAATCCCACTCTACGTCTGGTTACCAGACGCGATGGCGGGCCCGACGCCGGTTTCAGCGCTGATTCACGCAGCGACGATGGTTACTGCCGGCGTCTATCTTGTGACCAGGTTAAGTGGCATCTTTATCAAATCACCGACGGCGCTCGCTGTCGTGGCAATCATTGGTGCCGCGACGGCGATATTTGCCGCGACGATCGGGCTCGCGCAGAACGACATCAAGAAAGTCCTCGCGTACTCAACCATCTCGCAGCTCGGCTACATGTTCCTTGCCTGCGGCGTCGGCGCATTCACAGCGGCCATTTTCCACGTCATGACTCATGCCTTCTTCAAGGCGTTGCTCTTTCTCGGATCGGGGTCGGTGATACACGGGATGCATGATGAGCAGGATATGCGGCGCATGGGTGGCTTGAAGAAGTATCTCCCGATCACGTTCTCGACAATGCTGGTGGGGTGGCTGGCAATCAGTGGATTCCCGCTGCTTTCCGGTTTTTTCAGCAAGGACGAAATACTCTGGAGAACGTGGTCGACTGCGCTCTTTCCCGGTGCGTGGCATGACCTTGGGAAGATACTCTGGGGTATCGCGGCCATCACCGCTCTGGTGACAGCGGTCTATATGACCCGGCTGATGGTCATGACTTTCTGGGGGAAACCCAGATTCGAGGATTCTCCTATATCGCACGGGGCGCATGGCGGCGGAAACGAAGCGCACGGGCATCACGGCAAGCCACACGAGTCCGGCCCGGTCATGTGGGTGCCGCTCGCGGTCCTCGCCATCCTCTCTGCCGTGGGGGGATTTGTCGGTGTTCCTCCGGCACTCAGTAGCCTTGTCGGTATACATTCCGAGAATCACTTTGAGCACTTTCTCGAGCCGGCGATTGGCAAGCCCACCGTTGTCGCTGCGCACGCCGGAGCAGCAGAGAGCGTGGTTCGGGAGACAGCGCCCGCAGCCGAGGAGGCACACCCGGTACAAGGCGGCGGCGAGAGCGAAACTCATGATGCCGGCGGAGAGCGCCTCTTTACGGGAATCTCAACCCTCATTGCGCTCCTCGGAATTGGGCTGGGCTGGGTTCTGTTCACCAGGAACCCACTGAAACAGATGCCGAGCATCCTGGAAAACAAATACTACGTTGATGAGATATACGACGCAGCGTTGATCAGGCCGATCGAGGACGTCTCGCGTGGAGTGTTGTGGAAGGTAGTTGACATCAAGCTGATCGACGGAACGGTCAACGGTGTTGCCCGCGTGTTTGGCGAGCTGGCAGGAATTCTTCGATTATCTCAAACCGGTAATGCGCGTGGATACGCGGCGGCCATCCTCGTCGGGGCGATCGCTCTGCTTGGGTTCTTTGCCTTCCGATAGGGCCAATATGAAGTCATCGATCATTACGATTACGACGTTCCTTCCACTCGTTGGGGCACTCGCCCTGATGCTTCACGGTATTTTCCGGAGTTCACGCGGCGCTGCGAGCGAGCGGCTGGACACGCAGTACCGCTGGATTGCGCTGCTCGTCACCTGCCTGACATTTCTCGTCTCGCTTGGCATTGTGCTGATGTTTGACCCGACGGTGGCCGGGCCGCAGCTGATCAGAAAGCTCCCGTGGATTCGGAATCTCGGAGTAAGTTACTTTGTTGGTGTCGACGGAATCAGCGTCTGGCTGGTGTTGCTGACGACGTTCCTCATGCCAATCTCAGTACTCGCGAGCTGGCACATCTCAAAGCGCGTTCGCGAGTTCATGATCTTCCTGCTGGTCCTCGAGACGGGGATGCTCGGTGTTTTTGTCGCGCTTGATATGTTTCTGTTCTATCTCTTCTTCGAGATCAGTCTCATTCCCATGTATTTTCTGATTGGAGTCTGGGGGGGAGAGAGACGGATATATGCGGCGGTCAAGTTCGTTGTCTACACTGTAGTCGGCAGCCTTTTCATGTTGATCGCGATCATCGCGCTTTATTTTCTCAATGGCGCGACGTCCTTTGACATGATTGAAATCACCAACAACGTTGCCACTGGCGCCCTGACCATCAGCCGGAGCACACAGATCTGGCTGTGGCTTGCCTTTGCGCTTGCCTTCTTCATTAAGGTACCGCTTTGGCCGCTTCACACATGGCTCCCGGATGCGCACGTTGAAGCGCCAACTGCAGGCTCGATAATTCTCGCGGGGGTTCTGCTGAAGATGGGAACCTACGGCCTGTTGCGTTTTAATCTGCCGATGTTCCCGGAAGTGTCGCGCGACGCTGCGCCCTACGTCATGACGCTGGCTGTCATCGGGATCATTTACGGTGCGCTGGTCGCGATGGTGCAACCAGATATGAAGAAGCTGGTTGCCTATTCGTCTGTCAGTCATCTCGGCTATGTAGTTCTGGGCATTTTCGCCTTCACAGACAAGTCGTTGCAGGGTGCGCTTTATCAAATGCTGAGTCATGGAATATCCACCGGCGCGCTCTTTCTCTGCGTCGGTATCATTTATGAGCGCCGGCACACGAGGCAGATATCAGAATTTGGCGGGATCGCCACGCGAATGCCGGTTTACTCGACGCTATTTGTCATTGTCGCGCTTGCGAGCCTCGGTCTGCCGCTGCTCAATGGATTCATTGGCGAGTTTCTGATACTGGTCGGGACTTTTTCCTCGACCGTACCATACGCGAAGACGTTTGCGGTCATTGGCGCAACAGGCGTCATCCTCTCGGCAGTCTACCTGCTCTGGATGCTCCAGCGCGTACTGTTCGGTGAGATCACAAATCCCGAGAATGAGAAGCTCGAAGAAATGAACTGGCGGGAGAAGACGGCTCTCGTACCGCTTGTTGCAATGGCGATCATTATGGGTGTGGTGCCGATGCTGTTCCTGCGCGCAACCCAGCCAGCAATCAACGGTGTCAGAGATGCAGTCGAGGGAAAGGTGCTCCGGGTAGCGAAATAGCCCGAGCGGAGAGAAGATGAATTCAGCGCTCCTTGGAATTAGTTACAGTTCAATTGCTCCCGAGATCATCACGGCGATTACCGGTGTGGTGATCATGATGGTCGATGCTTTCTCAAAAAAGGGCGCGCGGAAGGCCAACGCGGCGATTTCACTGGTCGGACTGGGTGCCACGCTTTTCGCTCTTGTGGGTCTCTGGAGCGGTACCTGGGTGGACGTTGGACACTCATACTTTAGCGGGATGATCGCCGTCGATGGTCTGCGCATTGTGTTCTCGCTGATCGTCACGATCGTCGCGATCATTTCTGTCCTGCTTGCTGGCCAGTTCCTTCGGGATGAGAATCTTCCGCCGGGCGAGTTCTTTGCGCTTTTGATGTTTGCGACCTGCGGAATGTTGATGATGGCTTCGGCCGGTGATCTGGTCATGGTGTTTCTAGGTCTCGAGACCACCTCGATCAGCACCTACATTCTTGCCGGCTATCGGCGTTACGATCTGCGAGCGAATGAGTCTTCACTCAAGTATTTTCTCCTGGGCTCTTTTTCGACGGCCTTTCTGCTCTATGGAATGGCACTCACCTATGGAGCAACGGGAACCACAAACATTGCCGAAATCCGTCAGGTGATCGGCAGCGAGGCCATTGATAACCCGCAGCTCCTGCTGATCGGCGCCGCCATGATGCTGGTCGGCTTTGGCTTCAAGATCGCGAGTGCTCCGTTCCATCTATGGACGCCAGACGTTTATGAGGGCGCACCAACCCTCGTCACCGCATTCATGGCGACGGGACCAAAGGCCGCGGTCTTCGCCGCGTTTCTGCGTGTCTTTACGATTGGACTGAACGCGCCGGCAACGGGTATCGGACTCGAGCTGCACACGACGTGGATACAGGCGTTGGCCGTAATCGCAGCCCTCACGATGACTGTCGGGAATGTCATCGCTCTCTCGCAAACGAACATCAAGAGAATGCTCGCGTACTCTTCGATCGCCCACGCGGGTTATGCCCTCGTCGGGTTCCTGACCGGTGATTATGCGCCAGTCGCTTTCTATCTCCTGACCTATGCGATCATGAATTTAGGGGCCTTTGCGGTCATTCAAGTCCTGGCGCGAGCCGGTGACCAGAGGACGGAGATTGGCGACTACGCGGGTATTGGCTTTGAAGTACCCGCCCTTAGCTTCCCGCTGGCCGTGTTTCTCCTGAGCCTGGCCGGTATTCCACCAACGGGCGGATTCATCAGCAAATTCTACGTATTTAGCGGTGCATGGTCCGCTCTTCCCGGACTGCGCTGGTTGATCCTGATCGCGATCGTCAATAGCATCATTTCAGTTTACTATTACATCTATCCGATAGTGGTCATGTTCTTCAGACCGGCACCCAGGGCCTATTCCAAACCGCAGATCAGCGGGGGCGTTGCGCTAGCTCTCATCATCACTCTCCTTGGTACCTTCTACCTTGGCATCCTGCCCAATCGGGTTCTTGGTGCATTGTCGTCGCCGCCACCACAAGCGCCCGTCAGTGCTGTTATCGGCGGGCAGGCCCGATAGCCAGCACCACCATCAGCGTCAGTGCGCTCAATGATCGATGAGAGAGAAAGCGTTCTTGAGCGATTTCCTCGAGATAGTTGTGCGTCCAGTGTCGTAAGATTGCCTAGATGACGCCGCAAAATGACAGCACTCGTAGGAAGGGGGACCGCGCGAGCGTCTCTTCATTTGATGAATCGACAGTATCTCCGCAGCCACGCGGCCAAACCGCGACGGCACTTGAAGCAGTCCTTGCGCGACTGGGTGACGGGACTGTCGCGAGTCTCTACGTCCGCGAGGTAAGGAATCTCAGAACTCGCAGTTATCAATTCCGGGCACCACGGACGCCGGTCCGAGTTGAGGTGTTGCACACGCTTCTGGGAATTGAACTCAAGATCGGGCGAAGTCGACTACTTTGCCCTGATAGAGCAACGGCGCGTTTTCTTGCCGTCTTCGCCGCGCTTGGCGTCGAAGAGGTCGCGGTCCCTTATGACATTACTCAGGTCGCCCGTCTGGCTGACCTCTTTGAGTCGGCAATAGAGCAAATGATGACTACACTGGAAGCGGAGACCGAAGCGATGAGCATTCGCATGAAGGGCCGCGTTCGAAATCTGCTGATTGGTCTTCAGCGCGACGAGATTGGGCGAGCTGGTGCTGGTCCGGCGATCCCAGAGTTTGATCAGAATACACGCCAGCGCCGTCGGAGATGATCATGAAACATGTAATCGTTGCTGTGGTGTTGATTGGAGCGATCCTGATGAGTGCCTGCGGGCCGAAAAGCTCCCTTGAGCGGGTCGGCTCGAACGCTGAGAAGCGCCGATACGCGATCCCGTCTCCGTCTCCTTTTCCAGCAGAATTCGCGACGAAGTTCAATGTTCATTTTCTCAACGGGGAGAGCGTTGCGTTTGGGGAGTTAGCGGGTCCGGGTAAGATGCTTGTTCTGAATTTCTGGGCGACGTGGTGCGGCCCGTGCCGGCGCGAAATCCCGGAGTTGACTGCGCTCGACCGGGAGTTTGCCGGCAAGGACGTCAAGATCGTCGGGCTTTCGGTGGAGGACCCATCAACGGCGGCTGAAGTCGTCAGACTCTTCGGCGGCCAGTACTCAATACAATACGTTCTGGGCTTTGCGTCTGAAGAAATGTTTGACGCATTTAGCGGAGCAGGCAAACCAGTAGTACCCCAGACATTCGTTTTTGATCGAACGGGCAAGCTGGTATTGCATCTTCGCGGGTTCCATCCCCAGTTCAGCGAGGTCGTGAGGGAGACCATCAAGGAAGGACTTGGCTAGCGGTAGGAGGCAGGGATCAGGGGCCAGGGGATTGCGTTCGTAGTCCAGCCTTTAGGCGGAATCTCGAGTACCGCAATATTCCGCCTAAAAGGCGGGACTACGAACGCAGTTTCCTAGCTCCTCGCCCCCTGCCCGCTGACCCGTGATCCCCCACCCCTGACGCCCCTTCCGCCATCACCACTGACAATTGGCCACTAGTTGTGGCATCATTAGCTTCCATCTCCTACATCAGACTACTTTCTGGAGGCTAGAGAGCACATGCGTGTGAGCAGGCAAATCGGGTTCTTGTTGTTGGTCGGAATGGGGCTGATTGTCGCCCTGACTGTGTCCAGTGTTTCGTTTGAGGGTGTCTCGTCGGTAAAGGCGCAGGCCACTGGACAGGATCCCAAACCGAAGGAAGAGGACCCCGTACCAGTAGGGGTGCGCCCGAGGGAAGTGCCACCCGCGTCGAGTCCCACGATTAACCCAGGTGAGTTTGGAACATTCTTCTCGCCACAGCTAAACAATCGAGGCGATGTTGCGTTTCTGGGAAGATATTCTACCGGCACCGCTGCCGGCTCCTTTGGGCAGGGTGTGTTTGTGCGCCTGACGGACGGACAGTGGAAGTTTCTTAGAGATGATGAGCGCGCGACGAATATCCCTGACAGTGGATTCAGCTTCGGCCCTTTCAGTCTCAATGACAAAGCAGAGCTTACTTTGACTGCATCGTTCGGAACGCGACCGGCGATTCACGAAGTGCAACCGGGTGCCCCGGCAGCACCTGCCTCGCGCGAGCGGAATACCGGCGTTTTCACCAACGGTGCGAATGGCTTTACGAAACTTATCTCGCTTGGCGAGGAAGTTCCCAACATGCCATCCCGCTTCAGCAGCTTCAGTAATCCCTCGATGAATACCAAGGGCACGATTGTCTTTGTCGCCGCCTATGTCGATCCCGACGGCCGCGGACTATTCGTCAGCGAGCAGGGCAAACTGAGGATTGTGGCTCGAAGCGGTCAGCG
>JBDTUW010000060.1:0-11572 GCA_040007555.1 Acidobacteriota bacterium
CTGACAATATCGTAGGCCACGTTGACCGTTGCAAGGACTGCGCTGTCCCTCCTGTCTCTGGTGTCCCTGTGGTCCCTGCAGTCCTTGCGGTCCATGTCACGATCGGATTTCCGTACTTGCCCAGGAAGCCCGCGCATTCCCGCACAGGATTTGCTATGCTGCGCAAAGACGACGTTGGTGAACCGTTCAATAAACAAGACGCTGGAATGACCTATGGATCGAAGAGATTTCGTCAAAACCGCACTCACCTCTGCAGCGGCTCTCGCGGCCGTGACCTCGCGCACGATGGCTCGCACAAACTGGGAAATAGGCTGCTTTAACCGGCCATGGACAAAGTGGCCGTTCGATCAGACCTTGAAGGAAATTAAGGCTGCGGGCTACAAATCCACTGGCCTTCTGACGCGGACAAAGGACGAACCTTTCAACGGCCCGGCAGCATCGCCGGAATACCTTGAGAGCCTGAAACAGCGTATCAAGGCAAGCGGGTTAACAGTCAACCTTGCTGCGCTGCATTCGCGTCACAGCATTCCGCTCGAAGAATCGATTCTGGAGGTCAGGAAACAGATCGATAACGCGCGGTTTCTCTCGTCGAGGTACATCATGTCCTTCGGCACCGATAAGGCTGAAGAATTCGACCACTACATCAAAGTCATGAGTGATGCCGCCGCTTATGCCCAGGAGAAGGGCGTTCGCCTCGTCATGAAACCGCACGGGGGAATCAGCGGCGCTTCGAGTGAAATTCTCCGCGTCATCAAGGAAGTCAATCACCGCAACTTCTCGATCTGGTACGATGCCGGCAACATCATCTACTACACCGGCAAGGATCCCGTCGCGGAGATCGCTCCCATCGCGAAACACATCAGCGGCTTCTGCGCGAAAGACTGTGGCTCCCTTAAGGGCGATGTCATGATTCAATTCGGCACCGGCAAAGTGGATTTCCCTGCCGTCTTCAAGATGCTCAAGACGAGCGGATTCAGCGGACCGGTCATGGTGGAATGCTGTCAGGTCGGTGAAACGCCGGAAGCGACCTCGGCCAATGCCCGAGCAAATCTCGAGTTCCTCGAGAAAATACTCGCCGCAATCTAACGGCTCGATCGCTCGAAAACCCGACCGTCCTCATTGGAATCTGATGCGCACCGTGTTAGCTGTCAGGCCATCGACGCGGACGACAACCTCCACTTCGCCGCGGCCCTCGAGAATGCGGGGCAACCTGACATTGATCTGGTCGAGCCCGACGAAGACCTCGTGTGTTCCCGCGTAGGCGACGTCACCGGCGACATTCCCAAGCGTGACGGTCACCGCCGTGAGATCGGTCCGTCGACGAAATCCAGTCCCAAACAACACCAGATACAACTCCTCGGGCGGAGGCCCAAACTTCGAAGGCGCGGTGATGTAGCGCCCGGTCATTGCATCAAACATCGCCGTCGATTCATAGATGCGATCATTACCAATTGCGTGTAGCGCAAAACCCGAGGCCGGACCTTCACCATCAAAATTTGCTGAGAATATGCCCGGTGCGACGGAGATGATCGTTAGTGTCAACGAACTTATCGTTCCATCTCCACTTTCTACCGTGACCATTGCCGGGCCTGGTGCTACGTTATCGGGAATCTCAAAGTTCACCTGTTGGGGTGAGACAAAGAAAAGAGCCGCCGCGTGATCGACGCCTGTCTGGTCCCTGATTGTGACGCGTGTGCCGTCAAGGATCGTTGGCAGAGGCAAGCTGGCGGCCGATTGAATCCCGACAGCGAGAGAGTTACCAAACGCCGCCATGATCCCTCCTGGAGTCGAAGAGGAAGACCGAAAGCTCGCCGCCGAAGCCACCGCGAGCGTTGCAGTGCCAATCTCAATTGCTTGCGCACTCGACTCGCGACCAGATGTATCGACGACGTAGACGCCTGCGCGTCCGGGACGAAGCGGGCTTGGCAGTCTGACATCGATCGCGCCTTCGGTCTCACTCCAACCTGACGAGCTCGCGTTCAGTTCGCGACGAACCAATATCCCTGTCTCATCCCATTGCTCGATGACCACGCGATTGCCCAAATTGGCAAACCGTCCCCGAACGGAGATTTTCTTGCCCGGATAATACCCATCTCCTGCAACACTGGAGATAGGATCACAGTGACGCAGCGATGGGCCACAGTTCGCACAACCCGGCGCGAGAAAGATGGGGTGCTGATTCGAATAACGTCCCGCCACATCGACAACATAAACGCCGGCGTCCTGGTTTGAAAGAAGCGTGGACGGTAGCGTCGCAGTTATCTCAACGGAGGACTCGGACCAATTAGCATCTCGCTCGATCGTCGTCCGCTTCGCAACACCACCACCAATCTGCTGCTCGATTACAACGGTGTTTCCTGGTGAAGGAAATGACCCGCTGAGAGTGATCTTGCCTCCCGGTTTCAATGTTGAGATCCGAAAGTCGCCATCAACCGCTCCACAAAGAGGGTCGATCTGAGGGCAGTTCGCGCACTCCAGAGACAACTCCTGGCCGTTCGAGTCGACACCATCCGCATTGGTCACAAAGACCCAGGCGCTACCCGGATGCCTCGCCGCTGGCAAGCCCGCCGTAATTCGATCAGGTGACTCAGAAAACGAACCACCGCTTGCGCCCGTTATCGCAACATCCAGAGCCGGCTGGATGAACCTGACGGTATTGCCAGCCGCGGAAAACGGCGCATCGCTGGTGATCGCAAGCACGCTGTCGGGATTTAGACGAAACCGCGGTTCGAGAGTTGCAGCGTCGACCACGCCCGAAGCAACAGGAGGTCGGACGATGCTCGAACAGGATGGCAAGACCGGCTCTGGGCTGCCATCGAGCGAAGCCCTAAAAGCGACACCCAATCGTGTCGCAGCGATCCCGGACGCTCCCGTGCGAAATAGTCCGAACCGTTGATCCAGCACTCCATACAGAATCTGATTGTCGATGATCTGCCAGTAGATTGCGTAGGAAATCCCGAGAGCGTCCTGGCCTTCCAGTGCGCTAAAGACTTCGCGAAGCAACATGGCTGCCCGGCATTCTCCGTAAAAGGAACGCTCGAAGCCAAATTCGCCGATGATAAAGTTCGCCTCGGTCACCTCAGGCCGACGCGTCCGCACGAGTGCAACGGCTAACCGCACGTCCGCCTTGAGCGCTGCGGCAAGGCCAGGAACCGGGTTCAGGTCGGCAGGCCCGGTAGTTTGCCAGGCCGAGTAAGAGTAGTAATCTACGCTCACGCGCGGTGCCACAAAATCAATGACACAACGATTCGCAAAAGGATCTTGATGAACCGGGTCCTCCACCGGCTCCCCGCACGGCGCGGCTGCTCGAACGCGGTTGAATTCGAGCCCCGAATAGAGTTTCGCACTGCTACCGGGCGCAGCTGCCCTTGCATCGCGGACACCATCGGCGCGGGCCTCAGTCCGATCGCGATACGACTGCCAGGTCGTCTCCTTCCCGGTCAGGCCTGCCATTTCATTATCGCCTTCCCAATTGAGCAGGATGAACGTCCTTCCAGTGAGCAACGGATTCTTCAGAAGATACTCGCCAAAACGGCGTATCTCTGCTCGCTCCAGTGAGTATTCGGCCGCGTTGAAACCATCGGCCCAGGAGTTATCCACCGATGAGTAGGTAGAGGTGGTCAGAAGATATGTAGAGAATCGTGGATCGCGAAAGAGACGATCATAGGCAGGAGTCGCGGCGAGTTCGGCAAGCTCGACAGCGCTCTGAGTTCCATGTAGATTCAAGCGGTAAATATCCCGAGGTCCGATAAAGACGCGAATGGTTCGCGTGCCGGTCGCGGCGACATGGTCGGCGCCCCAGTTGAGCCGATCGACATCGCCCCCGGGGAAGGCTCGATCATCGACGTTCCAGTTGTACACGCCGATGCGGTCTGCGCGCTGACCTGGCGGCGGCACCTGCTGCGCTGCTATCTGTTGGCGCGGCACCGCTCGCGAGGGATAACCACTGATGAGAACAAGCAACCCACCGAGAATTCCAAGTAACGATCGCATTACACACCCCTATTGCTGCCTCACGCGACAAGAATGAAATCGAGTAACATTCCCGCAGAAGTCCTTCCTTTTGGCCAATCTTGGGTGATTTGTTGAAACCTGAGAGGGGTGAATGGGCTGGTCATCATTGCCCGACTAAAGCTACGGGGATGATCCTAACGCGTTTGCACTGAACCTGGCAAGTACATGACTCATCCATTGTCGGGCGGTGCAATCCAGACGTTCGATGCATCGACACTCTTGGGCCATCGTCCCTCGACTTTCGAGCGGTTAATCAGTGCAGGCGAATACGTAGCGTGTTCGCCTCTCGTCCCTCGACGATCACCTCGATCTCTACCTCACCGCGTCCGACAAGGATTCGGGGCAACCGGACATTGACCTGATCGAGACCGACATATCCACCCTGCGGTCCCGCGTACGTCACCTCGGCTATTACACCGCCAACCTTCACCGTGACAGCCTCAAGCCCGCTTCGTCCGCGTAGTGCCGTCCCGTGCAGAACGAGGAAGAGCTCTTCAGACTCGGCGCCAAAAGTCACCCTCGATGGCACGTATAAGCCAGTCACCGAATCGAGAATGGCTGTCGATTCCAGGACCTGACTGTGATCCCCGGCAGCGTGCACATAGAATCCCGCCACTGCGCCCACCCCGTCCCCGTTGGCGGCAAACAGTCCAGGCCTCACCGGAACAATTACCGTCGTGACGAGATTGATCGATCCATCAGCGCTTGTCATCGTCAACACCGCCTCACCAAGCGCTGCGTTATCCGGGATCTGGAAGTTGACTTGCTCCGGCGAAACAAAGAACAGCGGCGCCGAATACTCCACTCCGGCTGAATCCTTGATGATCACGGTCGTCCCCGCAAGTTCCGTCGGGAGCGGGATCGTCGCGGCGGGTTCGGTCTTCGTGGCAAGTCCGTTTCCAAACGCTGCCATAATCCCTCCAGGCGTCGCCGCGCCGGCTTGATAGCTCGCCGCAGACACCAACGCCACTTCCGTCGCGGCGAGCGCGTTCCCAAGTCCGATATTGACCGTGTACGCATTACTTCCGTTACAGGCGTTGGAATCCGTGGCCGTGATGGTGAAGTTGTACACTCCAGCCGTCGTCGGATAGCCAAAGAGCAATCCAATCGATCCGTAGAAGGTCACACCCGGCGGGAGACTTCCAGCGTTGACTGTGTATGAGTAGGTGCCGGATGGTGAGGCAATTACCAGATTGTTATAGAGCGACCCGACCGAGCCATTCGGCAGCGTCGCTGTCAGCGTGATCGTCGGACAAACCCCATTGCCAACGACGAGCGTGTAATCGCGGAACCCTGTACACCCTCCAAAACCGCTCGCAGTGATGCGGAAGTTGAACGTACCAGTCGCAGTCGGAGTCCCACTCAGGACTCCCGTCGCCGGGTTGAGCGTCAATCCTGTCGGAAGCGTTCCTGAAGTCTTAGCGAATGTGTAGCCGCCTCCAGCGGGGGTCGCCGAGAATGTCTGGCTGTAGAAGACAGCCTTTGTCCCCGCAGGAAGACTGACTGCCGGAAAGACAGTTATGACGGGGCACGCGATAACGAGCGTGTAAGCGTGCGTTCCCGAACAACCACTAGCTGTCGCGGCCTTGACCGTGAAATTATAGCTACCGGAGATCGTCGGCGATCCGCTGATGACGCCTGTCGCCCCGTTCAGCGTGAGCCCAGATGGCAGGTTCCCCACCACCAGCGAGAAGGTGTAAGTGCCGCTCGGAGTCACTGTCATCGCCTGCGAATAGGCGCTTCCCACCTGTCCATTCGGAAGTGTCGCCGGCGAAATCGTGAGCGTCGGGCAGCCTATCGTCACCGAATAGTTCAGCGACCCGGTGCAACCGCCTACTGCCGCTGTAATCGCGAAACTAAAGACGCCGGTCGTGGTTGGCGTTCCCGTGATCGCCCCCGTTGAGGCATTGAGCGCCAGGCCCGTCGGCAATGAGCCGCTACTGACACTATAGGAATAGGATCCGGCAGGCGACGCTGAGACGCTTTGACTGTAGGCGGTACCCACCGTCCCACCCGGTAGACTCGCGGGGTTGACCGTGATCGTCGGACAGACGACCAGCAGCGTGTAATCGCGGAAGCCCGTGCAGCCGCCAAAGCCTGAGGCGGTGGCGCGGAAGTTGAACAGCCCGCTGACCGTCGGCGCCCCGCTGAAGCTGCCATTCGGGTTGAGTGTCAGACCAGCTGGTAGCGTCCCGCTCGTGACCGCGAAGGTGTAGTTGCCACCTGCTGGACTGGCGCTAATCGATTGCCCGTATGCCGTGTTAACGGTCGCATTCGGCAAACTCGCCGGACTCAGCGTAATCGTCGGACAGACCACGCTGACCGACAGCGTCGTCAGTGTCGTTGCGTTGCAGTTGTCGGTCACGGCAATGTTGACCGAGTACAAACCGCTGAGGGTTGCACCGGTCACCTGCACCTGCCCGGTCACATTATTGACCGTGACCGTCAGGCCGCCGTTATTCGGCGCGATGCTTTGCAGAATGATCGAAGTGACTGTGCCGTTGTCGCCTGGCCCGACCGCAGGCGGAATGAGAGGCGTCGTCGCCGCAGTGACAACCGCCGGGTTGTAACTCAACACCGGAGGAGTATTTGCGATGACGTTCACCGTCAGCGTCCCCGTGCCTGTCTCTGTTTCGTTGTCCGTTATTACCAAGCTGAATGTCGCGGTGGTCGCCGCACAGGTGGTCGCGACATTGGCCGTTACCGCGCCTGCGGGAGTGATCGTGACGGCGCTTACGGTTACCCCATTGGTGCTGGCAGTCGTCGGATTGCCGTGGATCGTGATGCCCAGGGTATTGACCGGCTGATCGGGGTCAACCGCCGTGGCGATGGTAAAGCTGGCCGCGTTACTGCCGGCCTTGACGGTGATCGCGTTGCTGCTGATCGTCGGCGGTGTGTTGGTCTTGAGGGTTGCGGTCGCGGTGTTTCCCGTCCCGCCATTGGCTGCTCCGATATTGCCGCTGACATTCACCAGGGGTCCGGACGAAGTTGGCGTGACACTTACTGAAACAGTGCAAGTGTTGTTTGGTGAAACACCAACGGTCCCGCCGCTAAGTCTGACGCCCAGAGCACCTGGTGCCAGTGCGCCGCTTGTGTTGTCGGACAGTGTTCCGCCGCAAGTGTTGTTTGTCGTCAATGGATTCGCCACCACCAAGCCCGCCGGGAAGGTATCGGTGAAGGTAAGGCCCGTCATCGACAGACTATTGGCAGCTGGGTTGGTGATCGTGAAGGTCAGCGTCGAGATGCCGCCGACAGGTGTCGTAGCGGGCGCGAATTCTTTGGCGATGCCAGGCGGCAGCAGCACGGTATGCGACTCCGTATCGGAACTGCCGTTGAAAGTCGCCTCGCCGACGTAGGTTGCCGTCAAGGTGCGACTCCCCGAGGTTGTCAAAGCCAGAACGCAAGAGCCCGAGGCAACAGTCCCGGTGCACGTTTCGGCGCCGCCGCTGGCTATCACCGTCACGTTGCCGCTAGGCGTTCCAGCTCCGGGCGCGAGTGCGACTATCGTAAAGACAACAGTCACGTTTTGACCGACGCCCGAGGAATCCGGATTGTCAGAGACTATGGTCGTAACCGTGTCGGCCTTGTTGACCTGATGCGCTTCCGTGACCGCGCTGCCGTTATAGTTCGCGTCGCCAGCGTAGGTTGCAGTCATGGTCCGGCCACCCACCGAGGTCAGCGCCAGGAAACAGGAGCCAGTTGCGATTGATGCGCTGCACGTTTCCGCACCACCGCTGATTGTAACCACCACATTACCGGTCGGCGTCCCGGTCGCAGGCGCCGTTGCAACAACAGTAAAAGTGACGACTACAACCTCACCGGCGACGGACGGGTCTGGATTGTCGGCTGTGATCGTTGAGGTCGTGTTGCCCTTATTCACCTGGTGCCCGGCAGTTGTGCTACTGGTGTCGAAATTGGAATCACCGTTGTAGGTTACGGTGAGAGTCTTGACCCCTGCCGTGGAACTCGTGATCGAGCAACTTGTGGCTGGCAGCGTCGCCGTGCAAGTTCCCCCCGCGCCGTCTGTGACCGTCACCGTACCGGTCGGTGTGCCACTTGCGGGTGGGGTCACATTGAGCGTGAATCCGACGCTGTATGGCTCGCCGACCACCGATGGATCAGGAGAATCCGTGATGCCGGTCAGACTTGTAGACGCGCTGTTCACCTGGTGAGCTTCAGTGTCAGAACTGGCGGAATAATTCGCGTCTCCGCCGTACATCGCTGTGAGCGTGCGAATCCCGGGTGTCGTCAAGACCAGAATGCAGGAGCCCGAAGCGACAGACCCACTGCACGTTTCAGCGCCGCCACTGGCCGTCACTGTGATGTTGCCCGATGGCGTGCCTCCCCCTGGCGCTACGGCGAGAACCGAAAACACGACCGTCACATTTTGACCCGGAGCCGATGGGTCCGGATTATCGGACGTGATTGCTGTCGTCGTATCAGCCGGAGCTACCTGGTGGGATTCCGTGTCCAAGCTGCCATTAAAATTGGAATCGCCAGCATAGGTGGCTGTCAGCGTGCGGTTCCCGACTGTGTTTAGCGCCAGAACGCAGGACCCCGCCGCGACCGTTCCGCTGCAGGTCTCGACACCTCCGCTGACCGTCACGATTACGTTGCCTCCTGGCGTGCCGGTGCCGGGAGACGCTGCGACAACAGTGAAGTTGACGACGACGCTCTGACCAGTGACGGACGGATCAGGGTTGTCGGCAGCGATCAGTGTCGTCGTGTCGGCTTTGTTAACCAGATGCCCGGCTGTAGTGCCACTGCCGTTGAAGTTTGGATCACCGCCATAGGTGATGGTCAGGGTTTTCACGCCTGCCGACATGCTCGTGATCGAACAGCTGGTGGCTGGCAGCGTCGCCGTGCAGGTTCCACCAGTTCCGTCGGTGACCGTCACCGTGCCGGTGGGGGTACCAGTTCCGGGTGGGGTGACGTTGAGCGTGAAGCCGACGGTGTATGGCTGGCCGACAACCGATGGATCGGGGGTGTCGGTAACATTGCTGATCGTCGTGTTCCCCACGGTCGTGATCGTCAGACACCAGCCACCCGAAATGCTGCCCGAGTTCCCTGCATTGTCGTCGACTACGTAGAGTTGCCACGTCCCGTTCGGGTTGGTCGTATTGAAAAGTGCGGCGAATGTAGAAGCGCCAGACGGGGCTGGCCGACTATACGGGGCAGCGGGGGCAGGCGATGGGAAAGTGTCGGTCGCGTCGTGGTCTGTCGGCTTGAAAGTGCCCGATGAGAACGTGGAAGCGTCGGGCAGCGATGATCCACCAGCGTCATCAAGCGTGAGGTTGAGATTTGTGACCGCGGTGACCGAGCCACCCGCATCCGACATGACGACAAACTTCTGTCCGCCCGGACCTACCAGAAGGATGTCCACGTCGTCAGGTGTCGTGTGCGAGAGGCCGTTGAGCGTGAGCGTTACCTTTGTGATCTGAGTCCCGATGCCCGATACAAAGATATTCGACGGGTAAGGCGAACCTGCTCCGGCCGCCGGGATGCTGATCCCACCCGGATTGCAAAACTGGTTGCCCGTAACCACCGTTTGGTTATTCACCACGTGGGTCACGCTGCCGCTGCTCGCTCCGAGCGTCGCGGTTCCGCTGTATGTGGCAGTAATCGTGTGAGTCCCTTCGATCAATGCGGATGTGTTGAATGAAGCTACTCCTGAAACGACCGCCACATTGCTCGCCAGCGGGGTCACCCCTTCCGTAAAGGTAACGGTTCCGGTGTTGACCGTAGTACTGCTGGTGACAGTCGCCGTGAATGTTACCGAGCCGCCAGTGAAGGACGGGTTGGGCGACGAGGTGAGGGTTGTTGTCGTTGGCGCCGCTATGCCTGTGGAATCGGTGGCCGTGTTGTTACCGCTATTGCTTTCGGTTTGAACGGTGGTGACGGAGACGGAGTTAACCTGCGGCGAGGTGGCGTTGGCCGCCACACTCACCGTTACCGTGATGGCTGGATACTGGCTGCCAGCACTCAGTACATCGTTGCGGGTGCACGTGGGCAATACGGTGCATGTCCAACCGGTGCCGCTCATCGCCGTCACCGTCAGGCCCGCAGGTGGAGCATCAGTCACCGAGACAGCCTGGCCGGCACTTTTGCTGCCGAGGCCGGAGTTTGTGACAGTCACCGTATAGTTGTTGCCGGTTGAGCCCTGGACGAAGCTACCGGTGTGCGTCTTCGTGATCGTCAGATCCGGTAAGGTCGGGGACGGAGTCAGCGAGAAATCATCCACCGCCAACCCGTCGTCATTTCCGATAGGATTGAAGTCATTCCAGCGAATCCAGAAGACTGCGCCGTTGGCGATACTCAAGCTGCTGATGGTGTTACTGATTGCTGTGCGATTGGGTGCCACGTTTCCGTTTAGGGCACCAACAGTAGGCGTGGTGGTTGGTGCGATGAAATCAAGCGGGTTGACGTCAATCCATGTTCCTGTCGTCAGACTTGTCGCGTTGATGCTGTATTGAAAATCAAGCTGGTCGAGGCGTGACAGGGCCCCAAGACGCCACTGTTCGCCCGTGTAACTGATTGCAAGCGATGCAATTATTCCGCCGGTATTGTTCGTAAATGATGCGCCGATGGTTGGGACAAGAGTGGTGCTTTGCAGACCTCCAAGCGCGCGCTCAGCATTCGAGAAGGCGCCAAAGCTATAAGTGTCTCCAGTAGCGCTCGAGCCAATTCCGACTGCGTAATTCGAATCAGCGTTGGTCCCTGTTTCGACAAAACTCCAACCCAGCGGCACCGTACTCGAGACTGCTGTGCTGGCGAGCGTATCAAAGTTCTGCGTATAAGCTGCGCCGAAAGTCGTGAGGGAGATTGTTCCCGCCATTGGCGCACTCACAGCGTTAGTACCACGCCGAAGTGACTCCGCCATCCTCGGATTAAGCGATTGTTTGACGCGATCGATCAATTGGTGCCATTGCGAAGTTTTCGCAGCTGAAGCAGCAGTTGCCGCATATCCGCCGATCAAACCAAACGCCGCGACAATCAGCGCGGCTGTCAGGAGCGCCTTTGATGAAGGCTTGAAGAAGCCGGAAGCGAAGCTTTTCGGTTTGGTGTCCATCGTTCTCCTGCAAAAAATGGCGGCACGACATGAGTCGCGCGATGCTCGCGCAAATATTCCGGGGACATCGTCGAGCGCGACGCAATTGAGACGGGACGAAGCTTGGGGGGAGGCGAAGCTGACGGGAAAACGCGGTTTGACGGCGTGCGCTCTTCGAGAGGGGAAATCTACGAGGGCGATATCGGCTAAGGGTACCTATTGTGAAGAGGTGTTGTGTGCCGTAATTGAGTTTAGGCACGGGCGTCTGCGCTTGTCAATGAGATTCTGCGCTAAGTATTAGGGACGCGAGGTTTGAAGGAAAGACTCGAGAGGAAAGACTCACACGAAGACGCGAAGGCGCGAAAGCCGCCAAGCGAGGAAATCAACCAAACAGGGGTAAGTGGTTCCAGCGTTTCTGCTTCGCGTCTTTCGCGCCTTCGCGGCTTCGCGTGAGGTCTTCTTCTCTTGCGTGAGTCTTTTTCTCTCGCCTTAGGCAGGCGCTATCTGGCC
>JBDTUW010000061.1:0-11552 GCA_040007555.1 Acidobacteriota bacterium
GAGAATAGCGTTGCTCAATGGGCCCGCGAGCGACACCCAGATGTCACCCATTTTCCGGTCCTTCATGTTCATCGTGTTGACCGGTACGGGCTTTGCCCAACCGAACATGAGCGCTCCGGGTGTCAGCATGCACACCAGCGGAAAGATAATCGTGCCAAAGAGGTCGATATGCGCGATCGGGTTGAGCGTCACGCGACCCAGGTAGCGGCCAGTCGGATCCCCAAACCTTTCGGCCATCCAGGCATGCGCTGCTTCGTGAAATGAAAGCGAGAAAAGGAAAACAACGAAGAAGATCGGAATCAACGAAAAATCTATCTGACTCACTCAGACTCCTCTCGAGCGGGCGTGCTCGTAACCGAACTCCCAAAGTAGCACGCGACTCGAAGGCCTGTCAATTAAGGCTTATGCGCGTGCTGACTCACCCGCACGGTCGGCAAAACGGACCGCACGACGAACCAGTTCACGCGATGAAACCAGCTCCGCACCGTTCTCAAGTGCGAGGCGGTAAACCTCTCCTGTCAGGTCATAGTGAGGGATGGAGCGCTTCTGGAACCATTCACGCCGGAGGCCGAGCAGTGAAGCAAACTCGTGCAATTCTTCGATCGAAGAGTCTGAAACCAGGTGCCCGCAGCGGCGATGCCAGTAATGAATGGGACCACGGGCACCATTCTGGAAGGAGTCAATGAGAATTGCCATGCCGTCGTATCGAGACTATTTTGCTCGCTTGGTGGCCACTGTTTTCTTTGGTGCTTTAGCGCTGGGAACGGCTTTGACTGCCGGTTTGGACTGAGGTTTTGCCGCGCCCTTTCCTCCAGTCTTGCCGCCAGCCTTGCTGCCAGTCTTGTTGCCAGTCTTGTTGCCAGTCTTGTTGCCAGTCTTGATGGAAGTCGTACGGGGAGTTTTGGGTGCAGCTGTCAGCTTCTCCTGGAGATTCGCAAGGAACGTGATGGTTCGAGTGAGTTCCTTGTCGAACTTCTCTGCGCCGAGTTTGCGTCGCGACTTTTTGACTGCCCGTTTGACCCGACTAACAAGGGCTTTTTTCGCTCCTTCTCGCTTTGGCATTTGGTGACCCCTCCTTTTGGGGTTGAGAGATGGTCCGCCCGAAAAAAAAGACTCTCGTTCGTGCTTTCACGAATGCTGTTTGACGATCACGAAGAAACACTTAAGCGGCGGTAGTATAGCCTAACAGCGAAAGGTTCGGGAATCCGCCTCGAGGGCTCGGAGATGACAGAGATTTTGCTCGTGACGGGAGAGCAAAGGACCGCAAGGACTCTGAGGACTGTAAGGACGGCAAGGACAGCAGCGACAACGGTAGCGTCAATAATTCTGTGGCGCCGGCACCAGTGAATTGCAGATTCCGAATTGGCCCGTCGCGACAACAAGGGTTGTCCGTCAAAAAATGCCGGCCAACTACAACGACTGTGTCGGGGGGTCTGTTGTCCCTGCGGTCTTTGCAGTCCCTGTTGTCCTGCTGTCATGCAATAGAGGTCGCCTGCGGAGTCACTCCTATTGACGCTCGCGTTGTGACCGCCCTATGATCAATCAAGTTGCCCCCGATAGCACGGAACCAATTGGAGGATTTGCATCAACATGTCGGAAGCCCGGATCGAGCTCTTCAAAAAGATGTTGGAAACGGAGCCGCAGAACACTCCGGTGCGTTTCGGTCTCGCCAATGAGCTCATGAAGGCTGAGCTTTGGACAGAAGCTATTGAGCAGCTTAGGGTTTACCTGAGCCAGGCTGACGACCAGGGCGCCGCTTATGGCAAACTCGCTCAGGCACTCGACCGCATTGGGCGCGGCGAGGAGGCGCGGGCAGCCTACACTGATGGCATTGCCACGGCTACCCGGCACGGTCATCCGGGCCTTGCTCAGGAGTTTGAACTTGCGCTCACTGAGATGCTATAAAAGAGTACCCACTTTGCCTCCCCTCAATTTCCAAACAAAGTTCGTGTTGATCATCGCTGATGTTGCCATCGACCACTCGTCGCAGAGCACTTATTAGCCTTCTCGTCCTCGCGGCGCTCGGCGGCGCGACGCTGATCGCCCTGACTCTGGCGCTTCGGCTGGGATATCTCGAGAGTTGGCTGATCACGCGCGTTCAGACAAAGCTGGCAGAGTATGGCGCGCGTCTCGAGATTGGCTCCCTCAAGACAACCTTCCGCAACCCGGGTTTTGAAGCTACCGATCTGCGCGTTTTCGTCGAAGGCGCTGAGGAGCCCTTTGCTACCGTTCGCAAAGTTTCAGGTACCGTACGGCTGCGCGACATCCTGGGTTTTTCCGGCCCCACCGAGATTCAGCTCGAGTCAGCAACAATCGAAGGGATACGTGCTCGTTACCATATCGATGCCGATGGCCGGTCCAATGTCGATGGGCTTCATGCGTCAACCACGCCCTCCGGGCGATTTAGCTTTCTTTACAGCTCAGCGACGACGACGGTCAAGGATGCTGAGTTCCTTTACCTCGACCGATTGCATAAGCTGGATGGCGCAGCGCGCGACGTGGCTCTGACGCTTGCGCCAGCGGCCGACTCAGCGATGAGTCTGGTGCTCTCCTCCAGAAATGCTGAGTTCTCCTATGACGGTCGAACTGCGCGTGACTTCGATCTCGATCTGAAAGCACTTCTCAGAAGCGCCGGGGCCACCGTCGAATCGCTTCAACTCCGATCTCCTTATGCAAACGCGAAGCTCAGCGGAATACTCAAGAGCTGGCGCGAGTTCGACTATGAGCTGGACGCGCGAGCCGATCTCAATCTGCGCGAACTGGCACAGATCATTGCCCCTGATCTTAAGCTCACAGGGGCGACGAGGTTTGAGGGACGAGTCGAGGGCTCTGGAATCGAGTATCGCGCTTCAGGGAAGCTGCAAGGTGAGAAGCTGACCGTGCGCGACGTCCGCCTCAATGCGATCGCGCTCAAGGCCTCTGGTGAAGGAAAGGGCGCGGATGCCACGGGCCGGACGGAAATTGCAATCGGCGTGCTCGAGGCAGCGGGATTCAGGGTGAACAGATTTTCCGCGGCTGGAGACTTTGCCACCGCATCGTCATCTTTTGATTGGCGTGGAACTCTTCGAGCTGACTCGTTTGCCGGTCGCGGCGTTAGCGGCGGTGGAGCATCTGTCGAACGGGCTCAGCTGCAGGGTCCGTTTGATTCTCCCACGAGCGCCAAACTTACGGGTCGGCTCAGGATTGCCTCGCTGGTGACGGCGGATATTCCGGTTGGAAGCATCCTGGGTGAGGTTTCAGCGACCGCGAATTTCATCGAGTTGCCACAGTTCACTGCTGACTTCTTCGGAGGCCAGATCAAAGGCAAAGCGCGGCTGGCTCTGGCGGGTCGAAGCGAATCGCAGTTGGTGGCAGACGTCTCAAAGATCGATGTTGATCAGGCGGTCGCAGCTGGCGCCGGCAAGCGGCTGCCTCTGAGAGGGCAGGGAGACGGACGAATCGATCTCCGCTGGCCAGGCGGTGATTACCGTGCGGCAGTTGGGTCAGTCAATCTGACATTCGCGGGCGACGCGTTACCCGGCCTTGCAGCGAGCGATGGAGTTCGTTTGAACGGTGCGATCACCCTGACGGCTGCTAATCGCCAGTTTCGTCTTGAAGATTCGCTGATCCGAACCGGCCTGTCGGAACTGAGGGCGACGGGATGGGCGAACTGGGACGGCGAGGGAGCGTTCGACGTTCACCTGAATTCGACAGATGCATCGGAGTTGCAAAGGCTCATCGTGGACTTCTCGAATGACGTCGATTCCACGCCAGCCGGGGCGATAGCGCGATACCTTCGCCAATACGAGATTCAGCTGGATCGTGGACTGCGGTTCGACGGCATGGTGAGTGGGAATCGTCGCGAACCGGTGATTGCCGGTCGGTTCGGCCTGGACTCGATTACGGTCAGTGACGAGCCGCTCGGGCAACTCGAGGGTGAAATCGATTATCGCTCCGACTCGCTGCATTTGGAAAAGGCGGTGCTCAAGCAGGCGAACGGCGGACAGGCTGACTTTTCACTTGAATATGCCTTTGATGCCGAGAACAGCGCGTCGTGGTTTGGCACGCTGAAGGGCGTTTCAATCGGTCCACTTGCGAAGTTCATTACCGACGCGAAGCTTGGTGGAACGGTATCGGGCACTGCGGAGCTGTATGGCATCCCGGAGGCGATGCGAGGCAAGGGTCAGTTCGTTGTTGAAAAGGCCAGTTACGATGACCTTGAAGCCCCTGAAATAAGAGGAACATTCGCTCTCAACGGGACGCGGGTTGAAGCGCAGAATGCCAGCATCAAGTTCGCCGGCGGGAGTATCACTGGTGGCGGATGGTTCGACACGAGGACGAAAGGCTATCAGCTCAATCTTCACGGGGAGGGCCTCGAGATAGCAGAAGTTATCAAGGCCAATCAGGCTGGCCGCGACTTGAAGTTCGACCTCAACGGGCTTTTTGACGTCAAGCTTGAAGTGGCCAGCGAGGAATTCAAACGGCAGGATACTGGCAGCAGGATATTCGATCGGTTAGCCGCCTCCATCACCAGTCGCGAGCTACGACACGGAGCGGAGTCTTTAGGTGATGTTCAATTGACGGCGAGCGGCACCGCTAGTGTCCTCGAGGTCAATCTGGCTGCCAACCTTCTTGAGCATCGATACAACGGGTCGGGAAGAATTGACTTCAGTCGCAAAGAGGCTCCGGTTCAGGGAAAGATCGATCTCAGCGATGTCGCGATTGGTCCCATCGTCGCCATGGCGACGGATGATGCGGTGTCCGCACCCGGAACTCTGGCGGGAGAGATTCGGTTTGCGGGAAATCTTTTTGGAGATCGCGACCGTTTTCGTGTTGAAGCGGAGCTTTCAAAACTCACCATCGAGTCTCGCGACATGCAGCTTGCGGCGCTGCCGCCGGTCCTTCTCAAGCTTCAGGAAGACCAGCTCGATATCGGACTCGTCCGGTTTTCGGGACCAGACACCAATCTCGAAGTCTCAGGATCGATCGCGATTGGCGAAAAGGGCCGGATGGCGCTCACTGCAAATGGGGATGTCAATCTCCGTCTCGTCCAGAACTTTGTTCCTGGGGTCACGGCCGACGGCATCGTGCGGGTGCAGATGGCGGCCTCCGGTTCGTTCGGCCAACCGCGATTGAGTGGATCGGCAACGGTCGAGAATGTGGCGTTTCGCAGTCGCGAGTTCCCCCTGGCACTCACCAAAGGCAGTGGTCGACTGCTCTTCACCAACGACCAGGCACAGGTCGCATCGTTTACCGGAGAGATCGGCGGAGGTGCGGTGTCGATCACCGGTGGAGCGGCGCTCGCTGGTTTCGCGCCCGATCGGTGGCGGCTGCAGGCTCGGCTAACCGGTGTGCGGATAGATTATCCACAGGATTTTCGCACAACGGCCGACGGCGAATTGACGCTCCAGGGCAACCGCCGGCTTCAAGTGCTGAGTGGTCTGCTCAATGTGCGACGCGGGGAGTTTCTGGCTGAGCTGGATATCTTTGATCTCATTGAACGGTTCATGACGGAGTTATCGGGTGGGAGCGTCGGCGGCTCGACAGGGGCGTCGGGATTTCCATCGACACAGTTTGACCTGCGGGTGGTGGCGAATGATTCACTTGCGATCAGCAACAAGTCCCTCGACCTGGTCGCGAGCGCCGATATGAAGATCAGCGGCACGCTCGATGAGCCCGTCTTTGGCGGTCGACTAACGATTTCACGCGGACTGATCGACGATTTCTTTAAGGAACGCTATCGCATCACCAGCGGCTTGATTGAGTTCTCGGGTGTCAGCCAGCGTCCGCCGCGGCTGAGCATCGATGCGGAAACTGTGATTAGTGGTTATCGTCTCAGTGTTCTCATCGCTGGCCCACTCGACAACCTGCGCATCACTCCGCGAACCGAACCGCCGCTTCCGCAGGCAGATGTCATTGCGCTCATGACCTCCGGCGCCCTCCCCCGTGAGGGGTTGACCGGAGATAGTCCCTCGCAGTCGCTGGCGCAGACCCAGGCTACCAACCTCTCCACTTTGCTGACACAGCCGCTCTCAAGCCGGATTGGAAGCAATGTGACAGGCAGGCTCTTTGGCCTTAACCGATTCTCGATCGACCCTCTCGTCACCGGTCGAGGGACTGACCCGACAGCGCGCATCACGGTTGGACGGCGTGTGACCAAGGACCTGTCGATTACCTATTCGACTAATCTCGCCTCAAATCAGGATCAGCTGATACTGATTGAGTACCGGGCAAGTGATCGCCTCTCGTTTGTTGCTTCGCGTGCAGAAGACGGTGCCTTCGGTCTCGATGTTCGATTGCGGAAGCGGTTTTGACGGATGAAGATCAACCTTCGGTGCAGTCTGCCACAAAGCGACATGACGACAGCCGGCCGATGGCACGGTTGGCGCACCGCCCTCCTTCGTCTCAGCTTCTTGGCGACACTGGCTGCCCTCACCCAGATCACGACAACTGGCCTCTGCTCACCAGTCCAAGCACAAGACCTGGAGAACCTGCTGGACAAGAGTGTTGCTGAGGTGCGTGTGCAGATCGAAGGCGCGTCCGGTCCCGCGACCGTTGGCGACGAGTTGCGGAGTCAGATCGTCGTGCGCGAGGGCACGTTATTCTCGATGGTGCAAGTGCACGCCTCGCTCGTCGGTCTCTATGCTTCTACCCGCGCATCGAATGCGCGTGTTGAGGCGACATTGAACACTGAGAGACAGGTGATCGTTACCTTCATCATCACACCACAGGCTCGGATCGGCGTGGTCGAATTTGCTGGCGTCGTTGGTGTCAATATCGAGGACTTGAAAGCGCGTCTGTCCGATCTCGATCGAGGATCGAGGTACTCCGAAGCCGCTGTCAGACGCGGCGCCGAACTGATCTATGAAGGCTTTAGGGATCGGGGATTCTACGAGGTCAGTGTCGAGCCAAAGGTCACCCTCGACCCAACCGGGGGAATCGCCAACATTCTCTACAATGTCGTCACGGGTGCACCCGCGATCATCGAAACGCTGACCATCGAGGGAGCCCCGAAGATTGACGTTGAGACACTCAAGACCAACCTCAAGAGCAAACCGGGAAGTTCTTATTCTCGCTTACAACTGACGGATGACATCAGACAGATTCGCGACCTTCATTTAGCCGCGGGCTATCTCGACGCGCGAATCGGGCCGCCAGATACCGTTTACAACGACGAGAGGAACGCCATCTCGATCCGCCTGCCCATTGTCTCCGGGCCAGTCTTTACGGTTCGCGTCGACGGCCTCGAGATCAAAGAGAAGAAACTGCGCGAAGTACTTCCGCTGCTCCGCGAGGGTGGTGTCGACCAGACTTCATTGGAAGAAGCGGCACGGCGTCTGCGCTCCCACCTGCAGGAGGAGGGTTACTTCTTCGCGGAGGTGACTGCGCCGCCACTACCCGATCCGACTGCAGGAAGTGCTGAGATCGTTTTCAAGGCGGATCCGAAGCAGCGCTATCGCATTACGGATATTCGAATCGAGGGCACATCGGCCTTGTCGTTTGAGCAGATATCCGGAGACCTTCGCTCCAAGACGGAGAGTTTCTTTCCGATCCCGATCTTTTCGCGTTACACCCGCGGGATCACGAGTGAGCAGTCACTTCGACGCGATGCCGATCTGGTGGTCACGCGGCTGCGCGAGCTCGGTTATCGGCGGGCAAGAATGGCCAGCATCAATCGCGCCGTCAACCCGGATAATGATCGACTGGTGATCATTTTCAGCGTCGAGGAGGGGCCGCGATCCTATCTCAGCGAGATTACATTTACGGGGAATAATCTCAATACAGTCGACGAATTGCGCGCCCTAATAAGTCTCAAGGCAGGTGATCCCGCAGCGCTTGTGGAAATCAAGATTGAAGGCGGTAACATACTTCAGAACTATTTCGATCGTGGCTACGCGTTGGCGACTGTCTCGTCTCGTTTGACCGATCTCAGCGGCAACCGCGTCCGCGTCAGTTATGAGATCAGGGAAGGACCCCAGGTATATATCAACTGGGTTCGTGTCAACGAAACCGGGTCGCGACAGAGAACACGATCGGGACGCGTCGAGACTTTCCTGCGTTTCAAGGCTGGCGAATTGCTTCAAAACGATGATCTCGTCCGCACCGAGCAGGACCTCTATGCCATCGGCGCCTTTCGCCGGGTCCAGGTTCGAAGCGAACCGCTTGGGCCCGAAGGCGAAACGGGTACAATCCTGCGAGACGTCTTTGTCGATCTCGACGAAGGAAGCTCGCGAAACCTCATTTATGGTGGGGGCTATCAATCGGATGAAGGCATTCGGGGAATCCTCGAAGTTTCTGATCCCAACATCTTTGGGAGACTGACAACAGCCAGCCTCCGGATGCGCGCCAGCCAGAGAAATCTATTGGGGCAGCTCTCCTACACTGACCCGCGGCCATTCGGGCTCAAGACACCCGTCTTGGCGGCGCTCTTTTTGCAAAGGGAACGGCGTCCGGCATTTAATTCGAGACGCGCAACGGCGCTTGTTCAGCTCGAACGACGCATCAGCGATCAATCGGTGATGCTGTTCCGTTATAGTTTTGAAGACGTCCGCGTCACCAATCCTGAGCAGGTGATCGACCGCCGCGACCGGCCAGTGAGGCTCGGGCGCATTTCAGCGTCATACGCCTTTGACATTCGCGACAATCCCTTTGATGCAACGTCTGGACGTTATCACTCGTTTGACGTCTCAGTCGCCCTGCGGGCGCTTGGCGGCAATGAGCAGTTCCTTAGATTTTTTTCCGAGAATCAGCTCTATCATAATGTGCGCGGCGCGGGGAAAACCGTCCTCGCGGGCAACCTCCGAGTTGGTATGGCGCGCAGCTATACCAAGCTCACAACGGATGCGAATGCCGGCGATGTTGAGAACTCTCTATTGCCGATCACTGAAAGGTTCTTTACTGGTGGCTCAACCACCTTGCGGGGATATGATTTTGAGGAAGCGGGACCGCGCGACGTGAACAATCGGCCTCGCGGCGGGAACGCGCTGGTGATCTTCAATGCGGAGTTGCGACAATCGGTGTATCGTCAGTTGGCGCTTGTGGGTTTCTATGATGGCGGCAACGTCTTTCTGACCGCGAGCCGCATCAACTTTGGGAACCTGACTCACACGGCGGGCCTGGGCCTCCGCATCAAGACGCCACTTGGTCCGCTGCGGGTTGATTTCGGTTATCTCGTGAGTGATCCTCTGACGGGCTCGGGTCTGACGTCCTCGTCTCCCATCCGACTGCGCCGCACACAATTCCACTTCAGCTTTGGTCAGGCGTTCTAAGACCGGGCATTCAGGCAACCAGGCGGAAGCACCAGGGGGGTGCAGAAAACGAATGGCAAAATACGTTCTCGCTTTAGATCAGGGTACAACTTCGTCGCGGGCGATTCTTTTTGATCGGACCGGCCGCATCGTCCACGTCGCTCAACAGGAGTTCCCCCAGATATATCCCCGGCCCGGCTGGGTAGAGCATGATCCGGAAGCGATATGGAGTTCGCAATTGGCGGTCGCGCGGCAGGCGATTGCCGACGGCGAAGTCGATGCTGGCGAGATCGCCGCGATTGGGCTGACCAACCAGCGCGAGACAACCATTGTCTGGGATCGACGAACGGATCAGGCGATTTACAATGCCATCGTCTGGCAATGTCGCCGCACTGCGCCAATGTGTGAACGATTGAAGAGTGAAGGATTCGATCGAGTCATCAGGCGGAAAACGGGTCTCGTTACTGATGCGTACTTTTCGGGAACGAAGGTCGCCTGGCTGCTCGACAATGTGAAAGGTGCGCGCAAGGCGGTTGGGGCCGGCGAGCTCGCTTTTGGAACCGTCGACAGTTGGCTCATCCACCGGCTCAGCGGGGGAAGGGTTCACGTTACCGATCAGTCGAACGCTTCCAGAACGATGCTCTATGATATTCGTAAGAAACGCTGGGACGAGGAGATACTTGAGCGGCTGCGAATTCCATCGTCTGTCCTTCCCGAAGTGAAATCGTCTTCGGAAGTATACGGTGAAACCGATCCAGAGCTTTTTGGAGCGCCGATCCCGATTGCGGGGATCGCCGGTGACCAGCAGGCAGCGCTTTTCGGGCAGGCCTGTTTCAAGCCGGGCATGATGAAGAACACCTACGGCACGGGCTGCTTTCTGCTGATGAATACTGGTGAAAAGGCAACGGCCTCAAAGACCGGTCTCTTGACCACGATTGCCTGGGAGAGAAAGGGCGTTACCGAGTATGCGCTCGAAGGCAGCGTCTTCATCGCCGGTGCAGCGGTGCAGTGGCTGCGCGATGGTCTTGGTTTGATTGCAAACGCGGGCGAGACCGAGGCGTTAGCGACTTCGGTTGCGGACAACAATGGGGTCTACTTTGTGCCCGCATTTGTTGGTCTTGGAGCACCATATTGGGATCAGGATGCGCGCGGCACGATCGTCGGGTTGACGCGCGGAGTAACCCGGGCACATATCGTGCGAGCAGCCCTCGAGGCGATGGCATTCCAGTCGCGCGATGTAGTCGAGTGCATGCAACGTGACTCGGGAATCAAGCTTCGCGAACTGAGAGTTGATGGTGGCGCGACTCGGAACGATTTTCTTCTGCAGTTCCAGGCGGATCTTTTGGGAGTGCCCGTGGTTCGGCCGGTGATTACAGAGACAACCGCTCTGGGCGCAGCGTACCTGGCCGGTTTGGCGGTTGGCTTTTGGAAGAATGAGCGCGAGATTGCCCAACAATGGCAGGTCGAGCGCCGGTTTGAACCTAAGATGAAACGCAGTGAGCGCGAGAGACTCTATGACGGCTGGCTTGAGGCCGTCTCGCGAACCAGATCAAAGCGCTAAAAGTCAGGATGTGATTAGCCGAGCCTTCCGCCGAGCTGTGAGCGTAGCTCTCGCTCTCGAATCAGGGCGTTTCGCAGAAGCTGATCCTGGCAGGCAATCTTGTGCCCAGTTCGAGCAAGTGCCTCGCGCAGCTCGCTCAATTCAGCAACCAGGTCGGTCAGCTCGGCCTCGAGTTCAGAGATCACTCCGAGGGCCCTGCTGAGACTCTGTTCCTGGGGGCGTTCGAAGGGTGAAACCTTCGAACGTTCCCGTCCTCCCCGGCCGGCACCGTTCATTTCAGTTGGTTTTTGATTGACTGGATAAAGCGCGGCTCCCATCTAAGAATCCCCCTTCTCAGCTCGTCCGTCTAATCTTTCACTGATCCTGCGGATCACTAAGTCAAAGCTGAATGGCGATCCGAGGCACTACTTCATGTACGTGATTAGTTCAAATCACCAATGCACTGGCAATCGTTGTGCCAGTCCTGAGTGCTCTCATGCCAATCGAAGGCAACGCTGTTCTTATGGGGCGCCGGGATGCTGGGGCAGGTGTGAGAGGCCGGCGCGGGCTACAAAATAACAAGGTCTCGGCTGCGTGAGGTGCTTAGCTTGTCGATCTGTCTCCGATGACCAAGCGGAAATATACCACACGATATCGTGCTTGCGAACCCCAATTGCGGCCATCCCGTTAGCCCGGTAGCAAAAGCTGAAAGTTCAGGGGCAGGGGGCAGGGGGCAGGGGTCAGGGGGCAGGGGTCGGGGGTCGGGGGGAAGGGATCCCTGATCC
>JBDTUW010000062.1:0-11533 GCA_040007555.1 Acidobacteriota bacterium
AAGGACCACGACGATCAGGATCAGCATCAAACTGCGTCTCATATAGCTCCTCCTCAGAAGCACTTCGGTTTGGGGAACAGGAAGACTCGCCCCGCCCCTACGGCCTTCGCGTGAGTCTTCTCGTTCCCATTCGGTACCATTCAGGTCAAACCGCTTTCTTGCCGGGGCTGCTCACGATCGATATGCTTCGCGGCCGATACCCTGCACCGGGATTCCCTGTGAGGCGAGCACCTCATTTTGCAGCGCATACATACAAGCTGCTGCTTCGTCGATTCGTCGGACGAACGCGATCGATCCCTCGAGGATTGGCTTGAGCAGGTTCTTGTCCTGAATCCTTGCCTTTGGATATTCGTGCTCGACTACAAGATGAGTGTTTGCGACGTCCAGTTGCAGGAGCTCGCGTGCGGCAAGTTGATGATCGAGCCAATCGACCGTTCGATTCTGTAGATAGGCAAGCGGATCGTGCTTCGCAGTTCCCGGCAGCTCGTGCTCGCAGAGGACTGTTTGCTTCTTCCAGGCATTCCCCTGATCGGCGGGGTTTTCCGAAGGTTGACCGTCCACCCAATCCCCTCGCTCGATCGTCTGTCCGCCGTAGCCCCAGGCCGAGACACCGCGCGCATCGATCACCTGGCCCTTAACGTGGAATCCGCCGATGAGGAAGTTGTAACCGGTATCCTTGAGATATTGAAAGAGAGACCGCGTATCCTGCCCCATCAGAATCGCGTGGGAAGGATCGTAGTGAATACGGAACTGGTCGCCGACACCGTGTCGCTCGCAAATGCGGTGAAGCGCAATCCAGGTGCCGGGTGTGTAGGCGAAGTTGTTGTGGAAGTTGTCACCCGTCGTCCACCCTGGCATCGGACATTGTTCGATTCGATACACCAGCCCGCGCGCTTTCGCCTCTTTGAGCAGTGGGATCAGGCTTTCCTCGAAGTCAATAAGGTTCTGGTCCATGCTCAGCTTCTGATTGCGGCCAACGAAACCGCAGACAGCATCCACGCCAAGTAGCGCGGCCGTATCAAAAACGCGCAGCATGAAGTCGTGCTTCTTCTTGCGCAGGGCCGGGTCGTCGTGGAGCAGATTGTCAAAGTAGCCCACATCCGACAGCCCGATTTTGTATTCCTGAAGGGCAGCGAGCACGCGCCGCGCGCGATCCTTGTTGAACGGCTCTCGAAGATCAAGCGTATTGGCGACCGGGTCGAGAAGGGCCTCGGCTGGAATATCCGATTCTGTGGGATGGAGGGCCGACCCGAGTTGGATATAGTTGGCGCCGAGATCGTGTGCGAATTCGATCCATTCCTCGATCGCCAGATCCGGATCTGGGTCCCGCCTTTCCCGCGGTGTCAGTTCCTGCAATGCTGCAGTCAGAACCCCAATCTTCATGAACTTAGGCTCGAACGATTTGACCGGCATCTTGCCCGCCCTCCTTTTGAAATGAAAGCACTGGAATCAGATTTCTCGCGATGTATGCGCCGAAAAAGAAAGAGGCACCCAGAAGCTGAATACTGCCGAAGGTCGAAA
Organism: Acidobacteriota bacterium; assembly: GCA_040007555.1. GTDB lineage: Bacteria > Acidobacteriota > Blastocatellia > RBC074 > RBC074 > JANNRD01. Next base: position 1,522 of record JBDTUW010000062.1, read on the forward strand.
AGTGTGTCAAGCAGGGCAACTCACGCCAGCCGCAAAGAAGAAGCCTCACGCGAATCCGCCAGGGCGACAGAGAACGCGAAATGACTGAGTCCCCAATTCTTTTCGCGGCCCCCCTCACGCCTTTCGCGCCTTGGCGTGAGGATATTCTTCGCGTCTTTCCTTCAAACATCAAGACCGACCGCGCGCATCAGTTCGAGAGCATTGCTCTTGGTCACAACTCCGGAACGCATGTGGTAATCAAAGACCATTCTGCCGTTCTCAAGATGATCCTCAAAGTGGACGTTGGTCGCGCGCGTGCCAAGCTCGTCCGCAATACGAGTCAGCGCAAGATCGTGTGTCGTGATCAAACCGATTGCCCCGCGCCGGACCAATCCATTGACAACAGCGGCGGCCCCTATCTGCCGGTCGTGGGAATTGGTCCCGCTCATTATTTCGTCGAGGAGAAAGAGCAGCGGCAGCTCACCCTTCGACATCTCGACAACCGAACGAAGTCGCGTGATCTCTGCATAGAAGCGCGAACTTCCCTCCTGCAATGAGTCGAGAATGTGAATCGATGCGCCGATCGTCAGTGGTGATAGCCTCAATTCGCTGGCACGTACCGGCGCACCGGCAAACGCCAACACCGAGTTTATTCCCACCGTCCTGAGCAGCGTACTCTTACCCGACATATTCGATCCACTGACGATCAGCACCTGGGGCTTATCGCCAAGCGTCATGTCGTTGGGAACCGCACGGGCCCGCGGGATCAACGGATGCGCCAGCCCGACACCCTCGTAGCACCGCTCTGTCTCCGACAGCTCAGGGAACGGATCGGTGGGATGCTCCGCAGCATAACCCGCGAAGGATGCGAGAGCCTCAAAATCACCGATCGCCTCGATCCAGCGAATGACGGCGCGGCCGGAAACCTGGCGCCACTGCTCAATGGCAAAACACAGTTGCGCGGGGAGCAGCAGGATGAAAGCAAAGGGCGCAAAGAGAAAGCTCTTTGTCGAATTGAGCAAATCGAGCAGCAGGTAGAGCCTCGCGATCTGCCGCGATGGGGGCACGCCGTCGGCATCGAGCGCCGCACGCAACGAGAGGAGTTTCTTTGACGAGAATATTTCTCGCTCAAGACGAGCGAGGATCGAGCCAAGCAATCGCAAGTCCCGACTTGGTCTCTCTATGTCACTCATGACGCGGCTCAGACCCGCGCGCGTGAAAAGAAGGAACACCGCTTCACAAACCAACGCGACCAATGCAATCGCGCGTGTATCGAAGACGAGCCAGCCGATGATCGACGCGGCCGCAGCGATTCCAAGAATGGCTGCCGTGACTCGCAGGAAGCGTGAAAAATGAATTGGTGGAGCCGATGCCCAGGCGATGAGAGAATCGCCATCTACACCAACGCGGACACTCGCCCCAAGCAGGGCGAGATCCTCGCGCAGATCAAGCTGGGGACGGAGTTCCGCGACAGCGGCCTGGCGATCACGTATCTCGTCGACCTTGGCCGGTGCGAGGAGCCATTGAGCAAGCCGCTCTTCGCCTGCCCGTGTGCGGGCTGCTGAGATGAGCTCAAACAAAGATCCCCGACCGAAAAGGTCGAGGTCCTCGGAATATGCATGGTTCTTGTCGGCAAATCGTTCGCCCGTCTCGCCGGTACCCGTCCAGGCATCTGACAAGCGCGCCAGACCCCGCTGATAGAAATCAACGGCGCGCGTCGCGGTCTGACGAGCCTCGTTGATCCGCTCATGCACGACCATCAAAACGATAAACGTGAATACGGGAAGTGCGATCCACCAGAACGAGAAGAGTCCGTCGAGGGCGGCAAGGATCATGGCTGCGCCTGAGACGAAGACAATACGTCGCCAGAGCCACATCCGCCGGCTCCGCGTCGATTCCTTTTCAAGCCAGGATGTGCGCGCGGCTAGTCGCTGCGAGTACTCGCGGCGTACCTCAACGTCCGTCATCGGCACGACTACTCGCCTCTCGTTCCGCGCGTGGCTGGCGCAATGCCTGACCGGCAAGGGCTCCGGTGTAGCGGCCATCACTGATGGCGAACTGGCCGTTGACCAGCACGTATTTCATTCCGACCGCCAGCGCATCTGGCTTTTCATAAGTCGACCTGTCCGCAACTGTGCGCTCATCGAAGACGATCAAGTCAGCGAAGTAGCCGGTCTGGATTCGTCCGCGCGCTGCAAGCCGGAATGTCTCGGCTACCAAAGAACTGCCCGCCCGGATCGCGACCGGAAGTGAGAGCACCCTTCTGTTGTAGACATACTCCCGCAGTTTGCGTGGATATGTCCCGTATTTTCGCGGATGGCCCGAGGAGCCGTCGCTCCCGGTCATGACCCACGGTTCGCGCATGAAGTTATCGATATCCTGGTCGTTCATATTGAAGGATGCGACGCTTGCACCCCCGCTCCGGATAATCTCGAGCGAAGCTTCGATCGCGCTTTTGCCGCGCTCGCGTGCGATTGCTGACAGCCGCTTACCAACCAGGGCTCGGTCCTCGGAATAAGTAATGAGAAGGGAATCGGCGCCACCTCGGCGCTTGAGGTTTGCTTCCATCTCAACGACCAATTTAGCGCGCGATGCCGGATCGTCGATGCGCTTCCGCAACTCCACAACGCCTCCAACCTCGGCCCATCTCGGGACTAGCGACGCTGTCAGACTTGTCCCGGACGCGTTGTAGGGATATTGATTTGCGCTGACGTTAATTCCCTCGAGGCGCGCCCGATTGATCCTCGCAATGACCTCGCGACTCTGACCCCAGACGTCGGTTCCAAGAGCCTTGATGTGCGAGATATGTACGGGAAGCCCCGCTTCGCGCCCGATCCTGATCGTCTCATCGATCGAACCCAGTAAGCCGATCGAATACGAGCTCTCATCGCGCATGTGCGAATCATAGATACCGCCGTGAGCGGCCGCCACCTTTGCCAATTCGATGACCTCTTCGGTAGTGGCGTAACTGCCGGGAGCGTAGTAAAGGCCGGTCGATAATCCGATCGCGCCTTCATCCATCGCCCGGGCGACCATTTCCTTCATTCTTCCGAGTTGTTCTGCCGTTGGCGCCGCGTCACTTTGGCCGATAACCAGCCTTCTGACGGTGCCGTGACCGATGAACAGAGCAGCATTCGTTCCGAGCCCGCTTTTCGCCCATTCTGCCAGCGTTTTGCCCACCGGGAACGGACTCGACCCATCGTTGCCGGTCACGACCGTCGTCACGCCTTGAAAGAGATATGCCTGATTGCTGTGGTGTTCGGCGCTTGAGAGATCGTCCACCGTATGCGTGTGCGGATCGATAAAGCCCGGCGCGACAATCAGCCCGCTGGCGTCAACCTCGCGCGACGCGGTGATTCCCTCCTTTGTTGCGTCCCCGACAAAAACGATCCGGTCTCCCAGAATTCCTACATCGCCTGTACGTCGCTCAGTACCAGTGCCATCGACAATGTTGCCTCTGCGAATCAACACGTCGACGCGGGAGACCTTGTCGGTCGGCTTTCCATTTTTCAGAAAACGATCGAGGAAATTAGCAGAGGCGTCATAGATCTCGAGCCAATGACGATGAAGCAGAAAATCATGAATCTCATCGGGAAAGACGAGCTGCTCGAAATAGACCTTCTGCTCGCGAAGTTTCTGTACCAGATCCACCGTCTGGGCAAACGCGACATTACGATCGTCGTCGCCATGAACCAGAAGCACGGGTGAGCGCCAGGTCGCCACCGAGTTCATTGGAGAGGATTCGCGCGCTACCTTCTGCGCGTCGCGGTCGTTGTAGTCGATCCACGGCGAAGCCGATATGCGAAGCGACCAATCGTGAACGCCGTGGATATCAACTCCCGCCGCAAAGATGTCTGAATTTCGCGCCAGCCCAAGCGCCGTCAGAAAACCTCCATAGCTCCCACCCCACAGCCCGATTCTTCCACCGTCGACCGAACTGTATGAACTGAGGAACTGAGCCCCGGCGACAACATCCTGATACTCGGCGGCCCCGCGCGCGCCGCGCTTTGTAGCCTCGCGAAAGGCGCGGCCATACCCGATCCCGGCGCGATAGTTTACCGAAAGCACCACATACCCTCGACTCGCGAGATATTGATTGAAGGCGTAAGCGTTGTGGTAGTAGTAGAGGTTATGCCACCCGAGCATCATCTGTCGCGAGGGTCCGCCGTGCATAAAGATCACTGCCGGGCGGCGTCCACCTGCTGCGCCCCCTCCTCCTGAAGTATCTTCAAAGAGCTGGCCGTGGACATCGACGCCATCAGCGCTCTTAAAAACCACTTGGCGGGGCGTGAGGAGCTTCGTTGGGAAATCGCTCGGGAGTAGGTCCGAGGCAAGAGTCTTTCGGTCGCTGCCATTGAGTGTCATTACCTGAGGCATCGCCGGTCGCTTTGCGTCGGAGGCAGCAAAGAAAAGCGACTTTCCATCTCCGGTCACCGCCGGACTCCACTCAATACCCTCACCTGTTGTGAGAGCAACTGGTGGTCCTCCTGCAACAGGTACCTGTGCGAGATGCCGTCGGTCGATGTCATTACAGTTTGATGAATAGATCAGTTGCCGCCGGTCTGAAGTTAAGGTGGCGTGTTCAAACTCGCATCGCGCAGGAGTGAGCGCGGTGGCAGTGCCTGCAGTTGATGGGATCGAGTAGAGACGCATCCAGCCATCCATCTCGGATGCAAAAATCAGCCTATCATCGGCGCCCCATTGCAGCAGGAATTCGCCCGCCATCCGCGGCGGGTTGCCATTGAGATTCCTTTCGCTTTGCCATACTTCACGAAGAGAGTTGTTCTCCGGGTTGGCGACGACAATCGTCCAGGGATCAGGTGAGTCCTCAGTCACTGATCTCTGCCGGTTCGCCCTCGCCAGCTGTCGAATAAAGGCAATTCTCTTGCCGTCAGCTGACCAACGCGGCGTGGTATCCCGATCAACCGAGGGAGAAACGTATCGAAGCGACTCCTTTTCGAGATCATAGACGCCAATCAGACTGTGCGGATTGCGGCGGCTGACAAAGGCGAGACGTTTTCCATCAGGAGACCAGGTGATCGAGCCGTTATTTCCTCGCGCGGCGAAGAGCGGATGCGGCTCTGAGCCTTCAGCGATCGAAACCACCATCACCTGACCATCTTTGAGAAACACTACTTGGTCGCCAACTGGGGAGACGACAGGCTCGCTGCCCTGCGAGAGGCGACGAACCCTTCCATCCTTCCAGGAGACGACGTGAATCTCCTGTCGGGCACCGTTTGGGCTATTAGTTGGGTTGGGCACTTCACCCGCCGCGTTCTCGTCGCCGCCGCGCACGTAGACAATCCCCTCTCCGTCGTGGGTGAATGTAAGGTTGGTGAGTTCCTGGCCATCGTCTTCGTTGTAGGGAGTCAGCTGCCGCGCCTTGAACGAAGGACCTTCAGCCACCCAGATGTTCCTTTTTCCCTGAGCGTCGAGAACCCACGCCACTCGCGAACCCGTTGGCGCAGCAATCAACTCGGTGGGAAAAGGTGCGCTCAGTATCTGACGCAGCGTAAAGGATTCGGGCCACTGGCTTGCCGCTGACGTGCCTGGCTGCAGGAGTAGAGTGAGGATAGCGATTGTTAGAATGTGACGAATCTTCATGGAGCAGTTCTCTTCTGTTCGGGATCAGTACGATACTCGCGAGGGCGATCCCCTGGCGGTTTTGCGCAGGCGAGACGATTATACAGAGGAGTGCCACGGGCGTCACGATCCGGAGATCGGTCAGGTTGCAAGATATCGCTCCGTCTCCGTTCAAAGGACAACGAAAAAGGAGCCGATTCGAGCTCCGTCAGTTCTAGCTAGTTTGATTGTTGGCTTCTTGCTGGAGGTAAAGATGAAGATCTGTCCCGTGTGTCAGAGTAGCTGCTCTGACGTCTTGGAATATTGTCCAAACGATGAAAGTGCGCTGGTCGCTTACGACCTACGTGCGGAGCTGCGCGCGCGGCGTGTTGATAATGGGCCTTCGGCAAAGGAGGCATTTATTTTCCTCCTCCCCGAGGAGTGGCTCCCTCACAGGCTGCGACGAGAGTTATCTGGTGCGGTGGTTGAACTCAGGCGAAATCCACGGTTGTTTCTCGCGGGTATTTTGCGTGGCGACATCGATCCTCGCTATAGGCGTTCAATGGGGCTGAGTGTTGCCGTGGTGCTTACCGGAGTGAGCGCCTGCTTTACGATTGCTCTCCTGATCGTAGGCTTTCTGAGACCGGCTACGGCCGGAGCCGACCAGGAGGCAAGAAAAGCCGAAGCTCCGAGCCGGCCGGAACGCGAGAGAGTGCTGACGATGGTGCTGGCCGCGCGAAAGCCGAAACCAGGCACACGGCACAGTGGTGCGTCCGGAGGAAGCTTGCCGGAACGCCGGCCTTCTCAGGGCGGTGGTGGGGGCGGTAACCAGACGGAGGAGCCAGCAGAGCGCGGCAAAACGGCTGTCGCCGCACTCCAACCGGTGATCATCCCCCCTTCACCAACGATTCCAAAGATGGCGCACGCGTCATTGATCGTACCGGCGACGGTCTACGCAGATCCAAGCGCATTTCCGCAAGTCAAAATGGATGTCGGAGATCCCTTTGGGCGGGAGGGGACCAGGGCGGCCGGTCCAGGGGAAGACTTTGGGATCGGACCGGGAGCGCATGGCGGGATTGGGCGAAACAATGGTCCCGGGTTTGGTCCGGGAAATTTGATGGGCAGCGGCGGAAACGGATTTCAGCGCGGCGGCGGCATCACTCGCGGAAATGCGGCGGAGGACGAGATTCCGTGGGCGAGTGGACGCGTCAGTCCAACGATTGTTTATAAGGAGAAGGCGCGGTACACCGAAGAGGCGAGACAGAATCAGATTCAAGGAACGGTTATTCTGCGCGCGACATTCAGCGCGGATGGCAGGATTACCGATATACGCGTTGTTCGTGGCTTGCCGAATGGATTGACGGAAAACGCAATCCAGGCGGCGCAGCGAATTCGGTTCCAGCCTGCGTTGAACAACGGGGTACCGATCACCGTGCGGGCTAGTCTTGAGTTCAACTTCGCATTGTATTGACGCAATCCGCGATGGAGTCTGCAGGAACACGGTCTGGATAAGGACTGCAGCGAGGGAAAACACGCCGGCGCCGGGGTCATCCGCACTGCTGCAGTCCTTTTCGTCAGGCTCCGCTAAACGTCGAATTGTGTTAGCCAGAATGAAGCACGCGACGCCGGCAAAGATCGCGTATTTCCAGTCCAGGCTTTGAAACGCCATCGCAATAAAGAAAAGCGCCCCAGCCGTCATCAGAAGCGTAGCAATAACTCGCGAGTTGGCCGTCGGTTGCCCTCCAAGCGGACCTCATCTTCGAGATAACTACTTTGTCCTGGTGAGTGTCATCTCGAAGAACTTGTTAAAGGTCTTGCCCCCATCCACCGAGATGGCGCCTTCCTCAAACCACTGACCGTTTTCATTGAGCCGGATCTTGTACCGCATCTTGCCCTGAGGCAGCTGAAATCCCCATTCAAAAATGCCCTCATTGAGATTCGTTTCCGCGTCCACTGACTGCCCATTTGCGAGAAAGGCGCGCATGCTGTAGCGCTTTGCCGATTCATCGTAGTAGAGAACGGCAAACGCATTGTGAACCACCATCTCTTCGTCTTTTCCGGGTATCTTCGCCTTACCCAGGCCCTCGATCACGAAGACCCTGCCGCCGACCTTTGGTTGCACCGATTCGATGACGGAGGCTCTGCGACGATCCGTGGGACCGAACTGCATCCAGCCTTCGCCTTGCCAGCTGCCGACAAGGAAATCGAGCTTCTTCATCTCGGCCAGCCCGCTCGGATTCGTTGCTGAGGTTTGCGATTGAGCCGCCGCCGGCGCGACGAGAATGAGCCACACAATCAGAACTCTCTTGATCATCCGTCCTCCTCATAAATTTCTTCGACCCGCGCCGCAGTGTACGGTGAGCGGATACGCCCCGAATCCACGAAGCTCTCAAACGTCGCTTTTCTCGACTGTATGGGCATCTGTTCGGCCATCGGCGTTTGGCAGCACCTGAGCTTTCTGCAAGAATCCGTGTATGCACGAAGCGTGGCGCATCTATTGGCACGAGTTCCGTCGCTTCAGGCGATACCCAGTCTGGGGCCTGCTTTTCTCCGTCATTCCGTTTGCCTCCAGGTATTCGTATTGGAAGGCGCGCGATGCGTTATGGCTTGGCTTTGCGCTATCGCTCAATGTGTCCCTCGCGATCACGCTTATGATCCTCGTGTTTGTCGGCGGTGGCTTCGCGATATTGACGGCAATGCGCATTCGAACCGGAGCCGAAATCAAGCATGTCACGATGTTTCAGTTCATCTTCGTGGGTCTCGGAATATCCACAGGCGTCTGGCTTGGAATGTCTGTTAACGGACTTGTGCTTGGCGAGAGCGTGAGTGGGTCAGGCCTGCTGTTGGCCCTCATTCTAAGCGGGCTGACAGGACTCGGGTTCGCTTTGCACATCGCCTATCGGAAGGCGAGAGAGGACGCGCTTTCGCTGCGCACTGCGGTTGCAGAGTCGAGGTACAACGTACTCGAGCACCAGATGAGACCGCACTTTCTGTTTAACGCCCTGAACAGCCTTGCTGAACTCATCGAATCCGGACAAGAGAATGCCGCGGCGATGACCCACGGTCTCGCCGACCTCTATCGTCTGATACTGTCCAATTCGAAGATGAAGACGTCGCCGCTGGATTCGGAACTCGAGATCGCACGCGCCTATCTTGAACTTGAGAAACTGCGCTTCGGGTCACGTCTGAGTTATTCCATCGAGACGGCGCTTGCGGGGAAGGATGTCTACGTTCCCAGCCTCATGATCCAGACACTGGTCGAAAACGCAGTCAAACACGGTATCGCGAAGTCCGAGGCGGGCGGCGTGGTGGCGGTTGAGGTCAGGAAGACAGCATCCGGACCCTATCAGGTCGAGGTTGAGAACGATTGCGTGGACGTAATGTCGCTCGGGATGACGGGGACAGGGCTTACAAATACCAAAGCAAGACTGGACCTTCTTTACGGTGAAAATCATCATTTTGACGTGAGCGCGAGCGACGGAGGAAGGGTCGTGGCCCGATTCCTTTTTAGTGGAGAAAAGATTGGCTGACGAAGATCGAAATCGGGATGGCGCCCATTCGACAAAGCAAATACTCATTGTTGATGACGAGGAACTTGCGCGCAATCGGCTCCGGCGGTATCTGCGAGAATACGACGCTTCCTTTGTGATCGAGGAGGCCGAATCGGGACTGAAGGCGGTCGATTCGATTCAGTCATTTCGCCCGGGCATCATCTTTTTGGATATTGAAATGCCGGGCCTTAACGGTTTCGAGGTTCTTGCGCAGTTTGCCGAACGACCCTTTCAGGTGGTTTTCCAAACCGCCTATGACGAGTTCGCGGTCCGCGCCTTTGAGGAACACGCCTCAGATTATCTGCTCAAGCCTTATACGAAGGAGAGATTTCAGCAGGCACTGGATCGAGTCTTGAATCGCGTTGCCGACGAAGAGCGTTTGCGCGCGCTCGAGGCTGCATTTGGAAAGCGTGAAGGAAGGCCGAAGAAACTCACTGTCAGACAAGGCGGCAAATTAAGGGTCATCGAAGAGAAAAACATTGTCTGTTTTGTCAGCCGGGATCATTATACCTGCGTGTATCTTGAGGATTCACGAGAAGCCATCTGTGATCTTTCGATTGCGCATCTGGCAACGCGACTCGACCCGGCGGAGTTCCGCCAAATGCACCGCAGCAATATCGTCCGTCTAAAGACGATCACATCGCTTAGCTTGATCAGAGGCGAGGGGATGGTGGTCGAGTTGACTAACGGAATGAAGCTTCCAGTTTCACGTAGCAACCGGCGGGTCGCGCGTGATGTCATCAAGGAAATCAATTCCTGAGGATCCCCGGAGATTACGGATCAGCGTCAAACAATTCTCTATCACGGCAGGTGAACGGTTCGACCTGGACGGTGCTGGTTCGAGAACAGAAGGACTCACGCGAAGGCGGTAGGGGCGGGGCTTGTCCCTGCCCGCCTTCCGAAGCCGCACCCCACGGCGG